>NZ_JBSXOK010000063.1:0-77467 GCF_056859415.1 Zunongwangia sp. L-65 | reverse complement strand
TGGTGATATTGAAGCGGACGATTACCGAATGATGAAAGCGGATGCCGATAAAAAAATAAACAGGCTGGAAGCCAAACTCACAAGTTCGATTACAGACACGCAAAACGTGGAACCCCTGTGGGATAAGGCAATCAGCAATCTTTCACAATTGGGCTATTTGTATGAAACAGGGACAATTACGCAAAAAAGAAAGATTATTGGTTCGGTCTTTCCTGAAAATCTGACTTTTGACGGTTTTGAATATCGAACCACCCGGGTGAATGAAGCAATCAAGTATATCACATTGATAAACAAAGACTTAAATAGAAATAAAAAAGGGACAAATTCATCATTTTTGAATTTGTCCCATCAAGTGACCTCGGCAGGATTCAAACCTGCAACCTTCTGAGCCGTAATCAGATGCGCTATTCAGTTGCGCCACGAGGCCTTTATTTGTTTCGCTTAAGCCAAAAACCTTAAGCGGGTGCAAATATATTGTTTATTTTAGATTAGGAAAAATTTTTGAAAGTTTTTTTAAGAAAAATTCTATACGAAATTATAAATCATTCAGGTTGAGTAATAAGCAATTTCATTTGATTAAAACAAGTAATGCGTTGGGTAAACAAACTTCACTTAAACGATCTCTGCACTCAAACCGGCATCTAAAAGCTTAGAACATCTTGGTTTTAAATCAGCAAAAGCACCTGTTTTAACGGTACATTTTCCTTTATAATGCACTAAAATTGAACACTGCTCGGCCTGTTCTGGCGTATGATCACAGGCATAAATTAAAGTTTCGATTACATGATCAAAAGTGTTGTAATCGTCGTTATATAAAACTATCTCGTTTTCTTTGTCTACCTTGGTCTCTACTTTCTCTAATACTTCTTCTTGGGTACTCATAAGGGTATAAAATTTAATTCGAATACTTTACAAAAATATAAAAAATCAAGTTAAAACTCTCATAAAGAAAACTTTACCGCCACCCATTTATCTTTTTCAAGATTTTCCTGAAATTTTAATCCCAGCTTTTCACAAGCTTCCTGAATAATCGGAATGTCTCCTTTATAGAATCCGCTTAAATATAAATCGCCATCTGGTTGTAATACCGAAACATACTTCTGCATATCATTCAACAAAATATTACGGTTAATATTTGCAATTATCACGTCATATTTTTTTTCGCCCAGCAATTCTGCTCCTCCTTCTTTAACGCTAATTTCGGGAACATTATTACGTTCAATATTTTCTAGGGTATTTAAGTAACACCAGTTATCAATATCGATGGCTTCAACAGGATTTGCACCTTTTTGTGAACTTAAAATGGCCAAAACTCCGGTTCCGCAGCCCATATCAAGGACAGATTTTCCCTTCCATTCGTTTTTCAGGATAAACTGAATCATCATATGCGTTGTCGCATGATGCCCGGTTCCAAAACTCATTTTGGGTTCGATGACAATATCAAACTCAGTTTCTGGTTTTGGATGAAAAGGTGCCCGTACACTACAAATATCATCAACCACAATAGGCTGAAAATTTTTCTCCCATTCTTCATTCCAATTTACCTGTTGTATTTCAGAAGAAGAATAGGAGATTTTAAATTCATCAGAATCTAATATCCGAACCTCAGTCAGCATATTTTCATTAAACTCTTCTTTCAGAATATATGCTGTAACGCCATCTTCATTTTCCACAAAACTTTCAAATCCCAAAGACCCTAATTCAGCAATTAATATTTCTGAAGCGGGTACCGGCGGGTGTACTTTAAACTGAAATTCAAGATAATTTGATGCCATTCTTAAAATGCGTTCACGATTGCTAAAAAGTCTTCTGCTTTAAGACTAGCTCCACCAATTAGACCACCATCTACATCTTCTTTAGCGAAGATTTCTTTCGCGTTAGCTGGCTTCACACTACCTCCATAAAGAATAGAAACCTCTTCTGCAATTTCGCTTCCGTAAGCATCCGCAATACTTTTTCTTATAAAAGCATGCATTTCCTGCGCTTGCTCTGGCGATGCAGTTTCTCCTGTACCAATCGCCCAAACTGGCTCATAAGCAAGGATTATATTTTTCCAGCTCTCTTTAGATAGGTGGTATAAACTTTCTTTAAGCTGACTTTCAACTAAATCAAAATGCTTATCGGCTTTACGGTCCTCTAATTCTTCTCCAAAGCAAAAAATTACCGTCATATCATTTTCTAAAGCGGTATTTACTTTTTCAGCAAGAAGCTCATTAGATTCTTTAAAATAAGCACGTCTTTCACTGTGTCCTAAGATCACTGTTTCTACGCCTACACTTTTTAGCATTGCTGCAGAGATTTCACCGGTAAAAGCTCCACTTGCATTTTGATGCATATTTTGTGCTGCTACGATAACGGGTGTATTTTTTAAAGCCTCAAAAGCAGGATATAAATTCGTATAGGTTGGTGCTATCATTACCGTTGCTGCTGGGGCTGCCGAAATTTGCTTCTTAAGGTCAGCAATTAGTTCCTGGGTTTGTGCCAGGTCGTTATTCATTTTCCAGTTTCCGGCTACAATATTTTTTCTCATAATTTAAATTTCTGAATTGTTTAAAATTTTAAGCTGATTTCTACAAATATACCGATTCGATTACACATAAGTCTTTTGTGCTAAAGGCTTTTGCCGCTTTTTATCAATCTTCTAAGACTTTTTAGAATTTGCTTATAATTTTATAGATGAAGCATCTGAATAATGCTTTTTTTGTGTTATTGTTCCTTGCTCTAAAACTAAAATACCTGGATTGGCTCGCACCACAGTTTTAAGTGCAGTAGCATCGGTTTGGTAAAAAGGGAAATCAAGGCCAAATTCTTCTTTTATTTGTGATTTTAGCACATCCCCAGAAGCTGTTAAACCAAGTACTTCATAACCTTTACTGTTGGCTTCTCTTTCTAAAGATTTGATAGCTTCATAACCTTGTTTTTCGGTAAGGTTTAGATCATAAGCAACAATAAGTAATACTTTATCGGCTTCAAGAATTTCTGCAGTAATATCTTCTCCATCATCTAAGATCTGAAAATCATGGATCGGCGGCACGTAACCTTCTTCGATCATTTTAGTATCTACTTCTATAAACTCTCCTTCGTGTTGCGGGTAACTACCATCGGTAACCACCACTTCTTCTTCTCCCTCTACATTAAATTTCCAGTGATACTCAAAAACATCTGTCGCAGCTCCTTCAGGAATATCGCGAAGTTCTGGTATATTATTCCCTACTTTATAAGGTCTAAAATCAATGACCGGCAAATGCATTAATACATAATAGGCATATAAAAAACAAAGCATATAACTAAGGAAAATGATCCAACGATGACTTGCGGGAACAAAAACCGGTGTGATCATCTTCTTGTTAAAGAATAATATTAAAATAAAAACCAAAAGGATTAAATCTTTAGTAAAACTTTGCCAGGGCGTAAGCGGTATGGCATCACCAAAACATCCACAATCAGTCACTTTATTAAAATAAGCCGAGTAAAATGTGAGGAACGTGAAAAAAATAATCATTAATAACAAACTCCACATCGTAAACTTTGGTAAATAGCCAATTAGTAGCATAATTCCCAACACCAGTTCAAACACACAAATTAAGATCGCAATCACCAGCGCAAAAGGAGATAGAAAATCTAAACCTAACACTTCTGGTGAAAAATACTCCTGAAGTTTATAAGAGAAGCCTATAGGATCATTCAGCTTTATAAATCCTGAAAAAATAAAAAGTATCCCAACAAAGATACGGGCGAATTTCACTAATAACTTCATCTTAATTCTGGTGGTTTTTGAATATTATTTTTCTTCGGCTTCGGTGAAATGAATCATAGCAAAGACCGCATAATTGATCATATCCTGATAGTTAGCATCAATACCTTCGCTCACTAAAGTTTGTCCTTTATTATCTTCAATTTGTTTTACACGTAATAATTTCTGAAGAATTAAATCGGTTAACGAGCTAATACGCATGTCACGCCAGGCTTCACCATAATCGTGATTTTTGTTCATCATTAGTTCTTTCGTGGCCGTAATCTTTTCGTCATAAAGTTGAATCGCTTCTTCTCCTTCCAAATCCGGTTGATCTGCAATTCCTTTTTCTAACTGAATAAGCGCCATAATCGAATAATTAATAATTCCGATAAATTCAGATTTTTCATCTTCATCTACTTTTCTTACTTCATTCTCCTGAAGCTTTCTTATTCGTTGCGCTTTGATAAAAATCTGGTCGGTTAGCGAAGGCAACCTTAAAATTCGCCAGGCACAACCATAATCTTTCATTTTTTTGATAAACAAACTGCGACAGATTTGTATTACCGCATTGTATTGTTTGGAGGTATCTTGCATAAAACCGTGGTAATTTGCGTAAATTTCGGGCAAATATTCCAGCTGGTCAAAATTATTTTAAAGCGCCAAAAATTTTAAAACTTCTAACGGCATGACGATCAATTGCAAAGGCAGGCTTACCGACCTTTCTTCTCCCAAAGTGATGGGCATATTAAATAGTACACCGGATTCTTTTTTCGAAGATAGCCGAACGCAAAATAAAAGCGATATTCTTAAAAAAGCAGAAATGATGATGGAAGAAGGCGCTACTTTTATTGATATTGGTGGGTATAGCAGTAGGCCTGATGCCGAAAATGTTGCTGAGAACGAAGAATTAAAACGGGTAGTGCCTGCCATAGAACTTTTGGTAAAGGAGTTCCCTGAAATCTTAATTTCTGTGGATACCTTTAGAAGCAAAGTTGCTGAAGAAGCTATAGGGGCTGGTGCAGCATTGATTAACGATATTTCGGCTGGTCGTCTGGACGAAAAAATGATGAGTATAATTGCACAACATCAAGTCCCGTATATTATGATGCATATGCGCGGTACGCCAAAAACAATGAAGCAACTAACAGCATATGACGACCTGGTAAGCGATATCACCTATTATTTTTCTGAAAAAATTAAAGAAGCGAGAACCTTAGGGATTAATGATCTTATTTTAGATCCTGGCTTTGGCTTTGCAAAAACAACAGATCAAAATTTTGAATTACTAAAAAAATCAGCGCTTTTTTCTAGTTTTAAACTTCCTGTATTAATCGGTATTTCGAGAAAAACCATGATTCATAAAACTTTGAACATTTCACCTAAAAAAGCTCTTAACGGCACCACCGTTCTTAATACTTTAGCGCTTACCAAAGGGGCTGCTATTTTAAGGGTTCATGATGTTAAAGAAGCCATGGAGACTATAAAATTAGTATCACTTTTCAGCAAATAATCTTTTATTTTCTATTTTTACATAAAAACCTCGCAAATTTGGATATTTTAAGTATTCGATTCCTGGATATTCTCGATATTGTTCTTATCGCAATCCTTCTGTATAATGTATATAAACTGGTTAGAGGTACGGTTGCAGTAAATATCTTTATTGGTATTGTGATCATATACCTGGTTTGGCGACTTACCCAGCTACTTCAAATGGAACTTTTAAGTAGCGTTTTAGACCAGTTTGTGGGTGTGGGAATGTTTGCCTTAATTGTGGTTTTTCAACAAGAAATAAGGAAATTCCTATTAATGATTGGCTCTGCTAATATCACTTATAACGGACGTTTTTTCAGAAATTTAAAATTTACCCGTAACGATTCTGACGATGGCGCTACGAATATAGATGTGATCGTTGATGCCTGTGAATCTATGGGACGCACCAAAACAGGGGCGTTAATAGTAATCCAAAGAAGTACAAAGTTGGATTTTGTTAAAAATAGTGGAGACGAGATGAATATAGAGCTTAACCAACCTATCATCGAGTCTATTTTTTTTAAAAATAGTCCATTGCATGATGGCGCCATGGTTATTGAAGAAAACAAAGTAACCGCAACAAGAGTGATTTTACCTGTTTCTAATGACCGGTCTATACCGCTTCGTTTTGGGTTAAGACACCGTGCTGCTGTTGGAATTACGGAAAAAACCGATGCTCTAGCTCTTGTTGTAAGTGAAGAGACCGGACAAATTTCTTATATACGAGACGGAGAATTTACCATGTTCGAGAGCAATACCGAATTACGGGAACGCTTAAAAGAAGATTTGAGATAATGTTTAATTATTAATTAAACTGAAAAATATCTTATGGCAAGTAGATATTCTCTAAACTAAAATCCAGTTGTTTTATCGCTGTATTATTTTCCAAAATAACTTCAATATAACTTCCAGATGTTGGCTCTTCGCTTAAATTAATTTGATAAAGTTGTTCTACGGAAGCAAAACCATAAGAAATAAGCTGATCTTTTTCATTGTATACTTTAATGCTATGAAAATCTTTTGGTGAAGGATATATTTTGAAATTAATAAAATGAGCGCGGTTATCTGTTCCTCTTCGCACTATATCTTTTAGGATTTTTCTTGAAAGTTCTATGTCTAAAACTTCCTGCTCGCTCAATTCTTCGTAGCGCTCCTCCATATCTTTTGTTATACTTTTATCGATTTCAACTTCTAATTTAGATAGTTTTTCGTGCTTTAAAATACTAAGCTGTGCTTTTTTAGGGTGATCACTCAACAAATTTTCCCCAATACGTTCTATAAAATTGTCGATACGTATATAAGCTTTATTTTCTTGGGTAGGTGTAAAATAGTTTAAAGTGCCGGTAATTGTAATTTTTTTAGCTTTACGGCTTGGAGTTTCTAAAACGATTTCCTTGGATTTTCTTGAAGAATATTGTTCCCTTATAGAAGTGTCGATAAGTTGCAGCACTTCTCCTTTGTCATCCAAAACTTTAAGGCTCTGTAATTTTATAAGATGATTTTTATCCAGTGTAATACCATTTACAGAAGTAAGAATTTTAAGCTGATTAACCACTTTTCGTCTGGCATCATCTGCAAAAACACTTGTCCTGATTTCCTGAATATCTTGGAGAAAAACATGAAATTCCTGCGCACCTATTGTGCTGCAAAACATGATACTTATAAATGCAAAAAAGAAAAGATTTTTCACCCTGAATAATTTAAGGTAGTGCAATATTATTTAAGTTTAACTCCATTTTATCGATGGCATCGGGATGCTCATACATAATTTCTAAACGTGTATTTTCGTCTGGCGCTTCAGCTAAGTACAACACAATTTTTTCTTTTGCATAGGAATATCCAGTATTGATTTTTTCGCCTTCACCATTAAAAACATCCAATCTGAATATTCTGTTTTCCGGATCTTTTTTATAAAAAAACAAATGACTCTCCAGGTCCTCATAAGAAAAATAGAAAAGCTTTTCTACAAACCGGGTAGCCTCTTCCAACGTGTTTCCCATACCAAGATCTTCGTGTAAATTTTCAATATAAGGTTTGTAACCAGGTCTGTCTCTTAATTCTTTTAATTTTTCGAAATTCAGCAAAATCAATTTTGTTTCTTCACCTAAATCAGCTAAAAAATCGATCTCTTTTTTTTGCATTAAATTTTCAATAGACAATAAAGAGTTTGTTTCTTTTGAAACGGTAAAATGTTCGATTACTGCTGAAAGTTTTTTTAAGGATGTTGCTTCTCTTGAAGGCGCCTGGAAATTGAAATTGAAATACCGGCTTCTGCCCCACTGTCCTTCATTAGGATAACCATTGTGCCACCCCAAACTGTTTCCAGTATCATCTATAGCTGAATTTACTTTTTGAACTCGTAAAAAATGAAGACCATCTTCTTCAAAATTCTCTACCTCCATTTTTAATCGTAATAAACTTTCTTTAGATCCTTTATATCTAAACTCCTCGATAGCATTTAAATTTACACCTTGCGAGAATGCAGGCGGTATAATCCCAAAAAGTAAAATGGTTATAAAAATGATTAGTCGACATATTTTTTTTGAACAGATGCCTAGCATCAACTTGTAATCTTGATGTGTCATTATTTTTAAACTTCAACGAGGCCTCAAAACACAACGTATATTTTATCGAAAATTGCATACGGTAACTAAAAAATCAACGTTGATCAAAACCAATTAATAGATACGTTCTATTTTCGATTAAGGAAAGGATTTAAATGGATTCTTCAGCCATAAACTGCACTTCATAGAGTTTACGATAATGCCCGTTTTCTTTAAGCAATAATTCATCGTGGGTTCCCATCTCTACAATTTCACCACTATCCATTACCATGATCTTATCGGCTTTCTTAATAGTCGCCAATCGGTGAGCAATAACAATCGAAGTCCTGCCTTTGGTAATTTTATCTGTCGCTTCCTGGATAAGCTGCTCACTATAAGTATCTACTGAAGAGGTTGCTTCGTCCAACACCAAAATACTGGGATTACTAACGTAAGCCCTTAAGAAAGAGATCAATTGACGTTGCCCTGAACTTAACATTACTCCGCGTTCCTTTACATTATAATGATACCCATTGGGTAACGAACTTATAAAATCATGAATCCCAATTTGCTTTGCAGCCGTGATTACATCATCTTCAGTAATATCTGGATTATCTAATTTGATATTATGCATAATCGTATCGGCAAACAAAAATACATTTTGAAGCACCACCGCGATTTCAGACCGTAGTGATTTTATGGTCACGTCTTTGATATCTATTCCATCAACAGCGATCGTTCCACTATCGATCTCATAAAATCTGTTCAATAAATTAATAATAGTAGATTTTCCGGCTCCGGTGGCTCCAACAATCGCGATCGTTTCACCTGCTTTAGCGGTAAAGTTCACTCCGCGTAATACTTCTTCTCCTTCCACATAGCTAAATCGAACATTTTTAAATTCTATATCTCCTTTAATCGATTGTAGTTGTTTTTCACCTTCATCACTAATTGTAGAATCGGTATCTAAAATCCCGAATACTCGATTAGCCGCTACCATCCCCATTTGCAGGGTATTAAATTTATCTGCGATTTGGCGTAAGGGTCTAAATAACATCTGCGATAATTCGATAAATGCGATAATCACACCAAGGGTGATATTAGGATTATCATTTACTGCCTGTAAACCTCCAAACCATACGATAAGACCAACGGTGATCGAGGTAGACATTTCTGCAATAGGGAAGAAAATCGAGTTATACCAAACGGTTTTCACCCATGCTTTTCTATGCCTGTCGTTGATATTTTTAAAATTGTTATATTCCGATTTTTCGCGATTGAATAACTGAACGATCTTCATCCCGGTAATCCGCTCCTGCACAAAAGTATTTAAATCGGCCACCTGTGTACGTACATCTTCAAAAGCGATTTTCATTTTTTTCTGAAATACCCGGGTCGCATAAATAATAAATGGCAATACTGTTATCACCAGTAAGGTTAACTGCCAGCTTTTATAAAACATAAACCCAAGTACGACAATCATCTTTAGCAAATCGCTGATAATCATAAAAAGTCCCTGACTAAAAATACTGGAAATCGTTTCGATATCACTCACGGCACGGGTCACCAATCGTCCAACAGCAGATTTGTCATAATACTTCATCTTAAACTGAAGCATATGCTTAAACAAATTTACCCGTAAATCACGTACTACATTTTGTCCTAGTAAATTGGCAAAATAGATAAAGAAAAATTGTGAGGTGACTTCAAGAATAAGAAAACCAATCATTAAAGACACGTAGAAAATTAAATTCCCGTTATCTTTTGGAGTAATAGAATCGTCTATGGTTACCTGCAATAAATAAGGCCTTGCCACCGCAAAAAACGATAATAAAATAGCCGTAATAGCTACAAAATAAAAAGTTAATTTATAGGGATTGGTATATCTAAGCAAGCGCTTAAAAAGATCAAAATCAAATGCGTTTCCCGTTTTAGAGGCCATCAAATAGTGCTGTTTTAGGGTATTCTATTCTGGTTAAATATAAACCATGTGCCGGAACCGAGGTTCCCGCCATACTTCTGTCTTCGCTTTTTAGGATTTCTTTCAAAAATTCAACCGATTTTTTTCCAAGGCCAATATCCAACAATGTGCCTACGATCGCCCTAACCATATTTCGTAAAAAACGATCTGCCGTAATATGAAATATGAGCTCATCTTTAGATTGTTCCCAAAAAGCTGCTGTAATATTACAATTATACGTCTTTACATCCGTTCGGCTTTTTGAAAAGCACTTAAAATTAGTGTAATCTTTCAACATAGCAGCCGCACGATTCATTTTTTCGATATCCGGTTGCTTTAAAAGATAGTAGGCCAAATCGATTTTAAAAGGATCTTTAAAATTGACAATATGATACTCATAACTTCGGCTACAGGCATCAAACCGTGCATGGGCCTGCGACTGCACCTTAAAAAGTTGGCGAATCGAAATATCCTTTGGCAAAAATGAATTCAGTTTAAATTGAAGTGTTTTTTCATCACAGTTCAAATCCGCATCAAAATGAGCATACATTTGTTTGGCATGTACACCGGCATCTGTTCGCCCCGCTCCTACTACCTCTATATTTTGTTGAAGGATTTTTGAAAGTGCCTCCTGTAGTACCTGCTGAACGCTTACGGCTTCTGGTTGAATTTGCCAACCATGATAAGCAGTACCTAAATAGGCTAAATCTATAAAATACCTCAAAGCTTAACTGAATTTTCTAATTTTGCAGCGTACAAAGATAAGGCATTTATTCTGCTAAATTGTATTTAAGCATAAGCTTTAACCCCTGAAAACATTTCTACTTTGAAAAAAATTCTATTATTAAGCGATACGCACTCTTATATTGATGACCGAATTATCCATTATGCCGAACAAGCCGATGAGATTTGGCATGCCGGCGATATTGGAAGCATAGAGATAAGCGATAAGTTAAAAGCAACGGGGAAACCACTTATTGCTGTGTATGGAAACATTGATAATACGGAAATCAGAAAAGAGTTCCCTTTAAATCAGCGCTGGATGTGCGAGGGTGTAGATGTTTGGATCACCCATATCGGAGGCTATCCCAAAAAATACAGCCCTGCGGTAAGGGATGAGATTCGACAAAATCCCCCTAAATTATTTATTTGCGGACATTCGCATATTTTAAAAGTTATGATGGATAAAGACCTGGGGCTGCTCCATATGAATCCCGGAGCAGCCGGAAAACATGGCTGGCATAAACAACGTACCATGCTAAGGTTTGTGATTGATGGTGAAAATATTAAAGACCTGGAAGTTATAGAACTAGCCGGTAAGTGATATGGGACTTTTACAGTTTGCAGATTTCTTCGAATCACCATTTTAGTTGTTTTGAGCTTTCTTTTCCCCTTCATCACTATGATTTCGATTCATTTTTCTTTTAAAAAATTACTCAGCCCCTCTTATAATTGAGGTCACTGAGTGATTTCGAAGAAATCGTGTCGAAGTGTCCAAAATAAGAGCGAATAGCTTACAGTAAGGTTTGACATTTTCTCAAACCCCAACCCTACAGATTAGCATTTTCACCCCGATTCAAAATTTAAAAAAATGAAATAAAAAAATCTATTTTCCTTTGTATCAATTTCCGCCCGACTCATTTTCGTATTCTTCATCCCGACTATCAATCATCTCATTAGCGCATTTTCAAATTGAATAAAATCTACACGCTATTTTTTGTCTAAATTTTCTGGTTTCTGGCTCTTGATTCCTAAGTATTGAGCCATTTTCTATATTAAAAATGTGTAGAATTACGATGTGCTTTTCACTTTCTAACTTTAAAACTGTTTCTAAACCTAAAAACTTCTCCATAAAAAAACCCGAAGTTTTCACTTCGGGTTCTTAACGCACTAATACTACTAAGATGATAGGCTTATCGTAATCGGTCTACAGATTTTACAAGATCTTCGTCCTTTTTAATGGCTTTATTCGCCAGAACTAGAAAAACGATAGAAATGATCGGAAGAAACATCCCAATACCCTTCTCTGAAATATTCATTTCTCCGGGTAAGCTTAGCGACCAATAAACAAACACTCCTAGTAAAAAAAAGTTTAATATGATATTGATACGCCCCAATACAAATTGGAGCTTTCTATTCTTAAACATAAAAATACTGATCAAAGATAATAATCCAGAAGCAATAAACATGATAAATATCGTTAATTGATCCTGAGCGTAAACTGCACTCCCTTCTTCACTTTGCCACAAAGCAAATACAAATATAAGCCCAAGGCTTACTATTGCTGCGATAAGTAAATAAACTGTTTGTATACGTTGAAGCATATTCTCTAAAATCTGGTCACAAAAATAAAATAAAGTTTTTAGAAAAAACAGCAATTTTTACAAATAAAGTTGTATAATTGCATACACATTTCGTAACCGGTTCTTTACAGGTTACTTATGACTCCAAAAAAATATTTTTCTATTCTTCCAAAAGAAGTTTATTACAATCAATCCAAACAAATTTATTCTTGACCATTCATGTTTGAAATTTCTGAATTAAAAGCTAAAAAGCTACCTGAGCTTCAGGAGATTGCTAAATCTCTAAACGTCCCAAAGTTTAGAAGTCTTAAAAAACTAGATCTTGTTTACCAAATTTTAGACTACCAGGCTGCTAACCCTGCAAAGACCAAAGAAGCTCTACAAGAAGAAAAGGCCGAAGAGAAAAAAACCGAGGATAAGCCAAAAAGACCAAGAAAGAAAATTGGTAGTGATAAAAAACCTGGCAGACCTAAGAAGGCTGAAGAAACGACTCCAGAAGCAAAACTAGAAGTTAAAGATGAAAGTCCTGCGAAAAACTACCAGGACAGTACTTCTAAACCAGAAAGTAAAGCTCCTAAAAAGGAGAAAGAATCGTCTAAAAACGATGATAATGCTTCTAGGAATAATAACAGAAGTACTAATAATCGTAAAGATTCCAGAAATAATAAAAAGGATAACCGTAACGACAATAACAACAATAATAATCATAAAAATAACGGTAACCGTGACAATCGCAACAGGTACCGTGAGCCGGATTATGAGTTTGATGCTATTATCGAAAGCGAAGGTGTTTTAGACATCATGCAGGACAACTATGGTTTCCTAAGATCCTCAGATTACAATTACCTTACTTCTCCTGACGACATTTACGTATCACAATCCCAAATTCGACTTTTTGGTTTAAAAACAGGAGACACCGTATTAGGGCAAATAAGACCTCCAAAAGAAGGTGAAAAATATTTCCCTCTGATTAAAATCAATAAAATTAATGGTCTTGACCCACAGGTAGTAAGAGATCGTGTTTCTTTTGAACACCTTACGCCACTTTTCCCCAAAGAAAAATTTAATATCGCTGATAAAGAAAGTTCTATTTCTACAAGAGTGATGGATTTATTTTCTCCTATCGGGAAAGGACAACGTGGTATGATCGTTTCGCAACCTAAAACCGGTAAAACAATGTTATTAAAAGACATTGCCAATGCCATTGCTGCGAACCATCCTGAAGTATATCAAATTATCCTTTTGATCGATGAACGTCCTGAGGAAGTTACAGATATGCAACGAAACGTACAGGGTGAAGTTGTTGCCTCTACATTTGACAAAGAAGCTCATGAGCATGTTAGAGTTGCCAATATTGTATTAGAGAAAGCAAAACGTCTTGTAGAATGTGGTCACGATGTTGTAATCTTACTAGATTCTATTACACGTCTTGCCAGAGCATATAATACCGTACAGCCTGCCAGTGGTAAGGTTTTGAGTGGTGGTGTAGATGCTAACGCTTTACATAAACCTAAGCGTTTCTTTGGTGCTGCACGTAATATTGAAGGTGGTGGTTCACTTTCTATTATTGCTACTGCCCTTACCGATACAGGTTCTAAGATGGATGAGGTTATCTTTGAAGAATTTAAAGGAACAGGAAATATGGAACTTCAGCTAGATCGTAGAATTTCTAACCGAAGAGTATTCCCAGCGATCGATCTTATATCTTCAAGTACGCGTCGTGACGATCTTCTTTTAGATGAAAATACTATACAGCGTATGTGGATTATGCGAAAATATCTTGCTGATATGAATCCTGTAGAAGCGATGGAATTTATTCAGCAAAAAATCAAACAAACCAACAATAATGAGGAGTTTCTTATTAGCATGAACGGCTAATTAAAAGATTTCTTTAGAATTATAGAAAGCGGCTTTAACAGCCGCTTTTTTATTACCCAATTTCGTCCTGAATTGAAAAATTTCTTTTTATTTTAGGCATAGCTAGAATTACTATGGATACAAAGAACGCTAAAATATTACTTGTTGAAGACGACGCAAAAGTTTGTGCCTTCATCAATAAAGGACTCACCGAAGAAGGATTTGAAGTAAGCATTGCTTTAAACGGAAAGGAAGGCTACCAAATGGCAAGTGCTAATAAATTTGACCTGCTTATACTGGATATTATGTTACCAGAAATGAATGGTTTGGAAATTTGCAAAGCTGTTAGAGAAGAAAACACTCATGTACCTATTCTATTTTTAACAGCACTGGGAAGCTCAGAAAATATAGCTATGGGACTCAATAGTGGCGCCGACGATTACCTGGCCAAACCTTTTAAGTTTATCGAACTTATTGCCCGTGTAAAAAGTTTATTACGCCGATCCAGAAATTTTAATTCAAATATCCCTGATAACAGTTATAGATTTTCAGATATTAAAGTAAACGACTCTTCCAAAACAGTCACCAGAAACACAAAAAAAATAGCACTTACCAGTACAGAATATAAACTTTTACTTGCATTTTTAAAAGCCCCCGGCAGAGTAATTTCCCGCACCGAATTATTAGAAAATGTATGGGGTGTAAACTACGATATTGGCACCAATGTGGTAGATGTTTATGTAAATTATCTACGCAAAAAACTGGAAAAGGAAAATAATGAGCGACTTATTCACACCGTGATTGGCATGGGCTACGTTTTAAAAGAGGACGATGAAGACACAGAATAAAATTATTCTTTTTCTTACTTCTATATTCCTTGCTTACATTCTTGTGTTTAGCGGTTTTATCTTTTTTTCTATTAGTGATTATTCGTACACAGATTTTTACAAAAGACTGGAGATTAGGGCGATTACCATGGCTAAGATCGAGTTAGAGGACGACCAGGATATTAATGTCGTTAAAGAGATACGCCAGGATTTTCTGGAAGAATTACCTAATGAAAAAATAACAATTATTGATTTACAACAGTTTGATATTCATTCAAAATCCAATCTATCTATCCCAGTTTCCTTCCTTGAAGAGATCGAAAATTTAAAACGGGCATATTATAAAAATAAAAACACATTTTATTCAGGAATCAAATACCATAATCGCGGCAAAGATTACCTGGTCATTGTTTCCGCAGAAAACTATTACAATACCCATCATATAGTTTATTTAAGGAATCTCCTTTTTATCGCTTCTCTAATATCCATTTTGATCATTATTTTTATTGCCTGGTTTTTTTCCAGAAGGGTTCTTAGACCCCTTCAAATGATTATTGGTGATATGAAAAAAATCAGTACCGAAAATCTCAATTTTCGTCTAAAAGAACCTCAAGATAACGAAGAGCTACGCAGTCTTACTTCTACTTTTAACAATATGCTTAACAGGCTCGAAACCTCCTTCGAAACGCAAAAAAATTTTATAAGCAATGCCTCTCATGAACTAAACACGCCGCTTACTTCAATTATTGGTGAAGCCGATGTCACCCTTGCAAAAGAACGTTCTAAAGAAGAATACATTTTATCACTAAAAAATATTCTAGAAGATGCCGGCAAACTCGATAAAAAAACCAAAGCTTTATTGTTTTTAGCTCAAACTGGTTATGATGGTAAAGCACAGACCTTTATCAGCTTAAGAATAGACGAACTTGTAATCGATGTTAAAGAAACCGTAGAAAAAATTTATCCCGAAGCTGTGATTCATCTGGATTTTGATTCATTACCAGAAAACCCTGATAAACTCACAGTAAACGGCAATACTCAATTATTACATCTGGCAATATCCAATGTAGTCATGAATGCCTGTAAATATTCCAAAAACAGGAAAGTAAATTTTGCGTTGGCAGCTTCAGACAAAAATGTAATTATCACCGTAAAAGATAAAGGTATTGGTATTCCAGAAAATGAACTTCCTTATATCTTCGATCCGTTTTTTAGGGGTAGTAATACGGAAAATTTTCATGGTTACGGAATTGGTCTTCCACTTACTCGAAATGTAATTAAAATGCACAATGGCAGTGTTATAGCTACTTCTTCTAAAGCCGAGGGCACTGTAATGGAAATTAAGATTCCTATCGCACCATAAATTCTAATGACATTTTAATCTGGTATTAATAGCATTTTAACAAGCATAGGATAAGTTTGTTACAAACAAAATTGCTATGAGAAAGATTTTAATTCCTACAGATTTGTCTGTAAATTCTCTAATACTCTTAGAGCGTGCATTAGATGACTGTCAGCAATTAACTAATATTGTATTAGCTTATGGGGCTTCACTTTCTTCATCGATTACAGAACTTCTTTTTTATTCAAAAGAAGATTATTTGGAGGAATTAAAATCTGAAACATTTAATAAAGCAATTACTATTATTGAAAAGAAACATGAAGACGTTATCAATTCATTAACCATAGATATATTTTTTGGCGGCACTAAAAATGCTTTTAACAATTTTATAGAAGGCCAAAAAATAACCCATGCTTATCTACCATCTGATGGACGAGCGCTGAAATGCAAAAGAAAAAATGTATTTAATATCGTTCCTTTTTTAAAAGATTCAGAAATAGAAATTATAAATGTAGAATATCCCACGGCAATGAATGTTGTCTCCAATAATACATTAGCCAGATTATCGGCTTCTTAAGATTGTTTGATTAGTTAGTACCTATACACTTAATTTTGGTTGTTAGTTAATAGGTTAATTTTCGGCTAGGGTGATCGCTGTTACTTCTTTCATCATATTTTTGCGTTCACTTCTGATATCCTTAACATGTGGTTACCCTGCCGGGAATTTTATTAAAACTTTTTCCTAAGGTAATGGCCGTAATAAATACTATTTTAGGAAATTAAAAAGCCTCGCAATGCGGGGCTTTACTTTTAATAACTTCCATATCAAATTATTCAGAACTAATATATTTGTTATAAAAGAAAACCCTGCCAGATGTACTAACAGGGTTTTTAAGAGCGGGAGACCGGGTTCGAACCGGCGACATTCAGCTTGGAAGGCTGACGCTCTACCAACTGAGCTACTCCCGCCTAAAGCGATGGCAAATATAAATTAGATTAGGGTTTTTCTCCAAATATTTTTCAATATTTTTTCTGGAAATGATAACCTCTAATCACATAACCTTCGTTCATATAGAATTTATGAGACCTAAAATTTTCAACATACGTATTTAATTCCACCGTAGCAGCCTTATTTTTTCTGGCGAGTTCGTCTATAAAAGAAAATAACTGTTTCCCTATTCCTTTTCCTCGATATTCTTCAGCTATTACTATATGATCTACTTCATACATTTTACCGGCATAATGCCTGGTCATTTCCCATATCCCAAAAACACCAATAATTTTATTTTTATCAAAAATACCATAACAGGTATAGTTTTGAGAAAACATCTGATTAAATCGTTCTTTTAAAATTTCGGCTGGAATAGACGTTATAGCAAGTTGTTGGATGAGTGGAATAATAAGATCAATCTCTCCCTTTAAAATCCTGTTAAATGAAAGCTCCAAATTTTATTTTTCTTCAAAATTAATTCTATTTTTATAGGATAATAATTTTTTGAAAAGAAATCATAATGAAAGATAAGCCAGGAAAAATTCAGGATAAAATAGACGCTAAATTCTTAGACGAACGTAAAATTTTTATGTGGGGACCTGTTGATGATAAATCGGCCAAACACGTTATCGATCGTTTAATCTATCTTGATTTGGAAGGAAAAGAAGAAATCCAACTTTACATTAATAGTCCGGGTGGCTATGTAACCGATGGTTTTGCCATTTATGATACCATCCAGGCTATAGATGCGCCGGTTTCCACTATTTGCACCGGTCTTGCAGCGTCCATGGGATCTATACTTCTTTCTGCAGGAAAAAAAGGAAGGCGCTTTATTCAACCACATGCTAAGGTTATGATTCACCAACCTTCTGGTGGCGCCAGAGGTCAGGCGTCCAATATTGAAATTCAAGCCACAGAAATTTTAAAAACCAAAGAACTTAGCGCTAAAATACTTGCTGAAAATTGCGGTCAAACAGTAGAAAAAGTAATGAAAGATTTTAATCGTGATTACTGGATGGATGCAAAGGAATCTCTGGATTACGGTATTGTTGACGCTATTTTAAAATAATAATTATGGAAAGCCCAATTAAACATAGAGAAAACGACCGCATGGGCATGTTTTATATGGAAGGTGAAAAAGGCACTATTGCCGAACTTACGTATACCAAAAACTCAGAAGGCGTCATCACCATCGATCATACTGAAGTAAAACGCCAGTACGAAGGGCAGGGAAAAGCTACTGAATTGGTAGCAGCAGCAGTCCATTTTGCGCGAAATAACAATCTTAAAATTGAACCATTGTGCCCGTTTGCCGAAGTGATGTTTGATCGATATAGCGAGTACTCAGATGTTAGGGCTTAATAAATCCAATCAGGAAAATCTTCAGGGTATATGAATAACCTATGAGGCAGTATATGATTGAACATCTTTTTATATTTAAGGATATCCCGATGACACCAATAGCTATCAGGATGATAAAAAAAACAGAGGCTGAAATTATATAATTTCAGCCTCTGTTTTTTTAAACTATCTTATAAATTGCTTTTTTATTAAGAAGCTTTCTCATTTAAGAAAGTACTCCCGGATAAATAATCCTTAGAACTCTTATTGATATAAACAACAGATTTCCCTTTTATTGTATTGATAATCTCTTTAGAAATAAGTCTGGGTATCGCAGGACAGCCATAACTACGGCCGGCCCTACCTCTACTATCAATAAACTTTTCGGTTACATAGTCAGATCCATGAATAACTACATAGCGTTTTCTTGCATTACTATTAAAGTTTTTCTCCATCCCATCTATAAAAAGCGACAGCCCATTTTTACCATAGTAAGTTTCGCCGGTCACATAAAAACCTAAACTACTTTTATGACTATTTACTGCATTAGAGAAGGTTTTAGCAAATTCCCAACCAGAATTTTTGCCGTGAGATGTGTAGGTATTAAATATTACTTCTTGATGTTCCATATCTAAAACCCAAAACCTTTTCTTTTTAGAAGAAAGGTCAAAGTCTATGATAGTAAGTATCTTATTTTTTACTTTACCCTCATCTTCCAGTTTATAATAACCTTTCATAGCATTTTCAAAAGTTCCAAGCAGTGGCATACTTTCACTTTTATCTTTAAAGGTGTCGTAAAGCATCCCAACCTTATCTTCAAAAGTAAGCTCGGTTCTTTTTACTTCAAAATTATTTAATTCTGCTAATAATTTTTGCTCTTTTTTAATAGGAATTTCTGTGATGGAGGTGGATCCCGAAAAGGCAGTTGAAAACATTAAAACTACCGCTACAGCCATTAATCGTTTCGTCATTCTGGGGTTTGTTTTGTTAATTTTATCTAAAATTTTTGCCAACATACAAAAAATAACATATCTGCACAATTTTTATGGCATTTATCTGGAACATAACCTATTAAACACCTTAAACAAATCACTAACAGATCTAAGCAAGAAACGTATAGTGAGCATCGATATTGTATAAACTCAATTATAAAATGTTAAAATTTAATTTTGTTAAAATTAATTACAAAAGTGAATAATTAATATTTTAAAACGTTTTCGTAAGAATTATTTCAAAACATTCATTTTTTTCGCCAAAAAGTCGATAACTTTAATAAAAGATTAAGGGGGCTTCTTTTAGCCAACTTTTAATTTGTTTTTATATTTATCCAAAATTTACACCATTACGATGAACAAGAAGGTATTATTGATGATATTAGACGGTTGGGGACAAACTCAAAATGAAGAAGTCTCTGCTGTTGCCAAAGCCAAAACTCCATTTATAGACGAAATTTCTGCAAAGTATCCACATGCCCAGTTAAGAACTGACGGAATGAATGTTGGTTTACCTGAAGGACAAATGGGAAATAGTGAAGTGGGACATATGAACCTGGGAGCGGGTCGTGTAGTATATCAGGACTTGGTAAAGATCAATCAGGCCGTAGAAAACAAAACACTTATTGAAGAGCCTGCATTGCGCGAAGCATTTGAATATGCCAAAAAAAATGATAAGCCTATTCACTTTATGGGGCTTTTAAGTGATGGTGGTGTACACTCTCACATTAATCATATTAAAGGGCTTTTAAGTGCAGCTGAAGATTATGGTATAAAAAGGAAATATTTACACGCCTTTACAGATGGTCGTGACGTTGATCCACATTCTGGTAAAGGTTTTGTAGAGGAGATACAAGAGCATTTAAAAGAAACCAATGGTAAATTAGCATCTATAATTGGCCGCTATTACGCGATGGATCGAGATAAACGATGGGAACGAGAAGAAAAAGCTTATGATCTGATTGTAAAAGGAGAAGGCAAAAAAACTCAAAATCCCGTTCAGGCTGTACAGGAAAGTTATGATGAAGGTATTACCGATGAATTTATCAAGCCAATTGTTGTTACCAGCGAAGATGGCACGCCTGTTGCTAAATTACAGGAAAAAGATGTGGTCATTTTCTTTAATTTTAGAACAGATCGTGGTAGACAATTAACACAAGCCTTAAGTCAGGACGATTTTCCAGAATACGATATGAAGAAAATGCCTTTATATTATGTAACGCTGACTAAATATGATGATAGCTTCAAAAACATAAACGTTATCTTTAAAAAAGAAAATATAAAAAGTACTTTAGGTGAGGTATTAGAATTTGTAGGTAAAAAGCAAATAAGAATTGCTGAAACCGAAAAATATCCACACGTTACGTTTTTCTTCTCCGGCGGGCGTGAAGAACCTTTTAAAGGAGAAAGAAGAATTATGTGCAACTCCCCCAAAGTAGCTACATATGATCTAAAACCAGAAATGAGCGCCTATGAAATTAGGGATAAAATTATTCCAGAATTAAATAAAAAATCTGCTGATTTTATTTGTTTAAATTTTGCTAACCCAGATATGGTTGGCCATACCGGTGTTTTTGAAGCGGCAGTTAAAGCATGCGAAACCGTAGATGAATGTGCTAAAGATGTATGTACGGCAGCAATGGATAATGATTATTCTGTAATCGTAATCGCAGATCACGGTAATAGTGAAACCATGATTAATGAAGATGGCTCTCCTAATACTGCGCATACCACTAACCCCGTGCCGTTAATTCTTTTAGATAAAGATGTAAAAGAGATAAAAAGTGGTAAATTAGGCGATATTGCACCAACAATTTTAAAATTAATGGGAATTGAAAAACCAGAATTAATGACTCAGGATCCCTTAATTTAATAAATAAGCCACAGATAAAATGACAAAATTTATTCCTTTTATGGTTGCTGTATTATTAGGTTGTAGCACCATAAATATATCCAAAGAGAGTAAAAATAACGAGCAGATTACTACTCAACAAAGTATGCTCCTAGGAAAATTTAAAAAGGCAGATTTATTGCAAGAGCCCTATGCTGAATGGTTTGAGCCCAGATATGAAAAGTTTGAACCAAACGCTAAAGCTATGGAAACTATTAAAGATCATATTAACGACTATGAGATAAAGATCTTTATGGGGACCTGGTGCGGGGATAGTAAAAGGGAAACTCCTCGTTTCTTTAAAATATTAGATGAAAGCGGTTATAACTTAGACAAGCTTACTGCAATAGCAGTAGATTATAGTAAATCTACTCCTGAAAAATATGAGGAGAAGATGAATTTAAATCGCGTTCCCACAATAATTTTTTATAAAAATGGGAAGGAAGTAAACCGATTTGTAGAATTTGCTCAGGAAAGCCTGGAAGAAGATATCGCTAAAATTGTAAGCGGTAAAGATTATAAAAATTCGTATGCCGAGTAAATAAATAAGTATTTGAAAACGGATAGTTAATTGCTATTCATTTAATTTTGCTGAACGTTATGTCCCCTACACTAACAATAGCGATAGATTTTGACGGTACTATTGTAGAAAATAAGTACCCTGAAATAGGTAAGCCACTTTTGTTTGCTTTTGAAACTTTAAAAAAGCTACAGGAAGATGGTCATAACCTTATTCTATGGACTTACCGCAAAGGCACTCGTTTAGAGGAGGCCGTGACATTTTGCAAAAATAATGGCATAAGTTTCTATGCTGTAAATAAAAGCTACCCTGAAGAAAATTTTGATGAAAGTCTAAGTCGTAAGATTTTGGCCGATATTTTTATTGATGACCGTAACATAGGTGGCATGATGGGTTGGGGAGAAATCTATCAGATTATTTCTAAAAAAACGGGGAGCAAAAACCCAAAACAATTTAAAAAGAAGAAAAACCGATTTTTCGGTAGACTTTAAAGTATAAAGAGTAACACTAATGATTATACCTAAAACAAGGGAACAAATTGAATTAATGAGGGAAAGTGCACAAATCGTGTCTAAAACCCTGGGAATGCTGGCCAAAGAGGTTAAACCTGGTGTAACTACACTTCATTTAGATAAGCTAGCTGAAGAATTTATAAGAGACCACGGTGCTCATCCCGGATTCCTTGGAATGTACGATTTTCCAAATTCCCTTTGTATGAGTCCTAATGCGCAGGTTGTGCATGGGATTCCTAACGAAAAACCCCTTGTAGAAGGTGATATTATTTCTATTGATTGTGGCGCTTTAAAAAATGGTTTTTACGGAGACCATGCGTATACCTTTGCTGTAGGAGAAATTGCCCCAGAAACTAAAAAACTCCTGGAGGTTACCAAAGAGTCACTTTACGTAGGAATAAGAGAATTCAAAGCCGGCAATCGTGTCGGTGATGTTGGCTATGCTATTCAGAAATTTACTGAAGACCATGGTTACGGAGTTGTTCGTGAGCTTGTTGGCCACGGCCTTGGCGCTAAAATGCACGAAGACCCTGAAATGCCCAATTATGGCAGAAAAGGTCGAGGAAAAAAATTTGTAGAAGGAATGGTTGTTGCGATAGAACCCATGACGAATTTGGGAACACGCCGCATAAAACAGCTTCCCGATGGCTGGACTATTTTAACTGCAGACAATAAACCAAGTGCTCACTTTGAACATGATGTAGCCTTAATCGACGGCAAACCGGAGCTGCTGTCCACCTTCAGTTATATCTATGAAGCTTTAGGCATAGAAAGTAACGAAGAAGACGAATTTAGAGCAAAAACCTATGATTAAAAATTTCAGAGGAGAGGTTTGGAAAACCCTACACAAAGAAGAATGGGAAGACCGTTTTGTCTACAAAGTATCTAATTACGGTAGACTGGTAAGCTTCCTAAAAAACAAAGAAGAAGGTGAATTAATGCGTGGCGGCCGAGTTGGAGGCTACCTTAATTTTGCCGTGAGACTAAAGTCTGGAAAATCCAAGACTTATTACATACACCGCATTGTCGCAGAACTTTTTCTTGACAAAAAAGAAGGTGATAAATATGTAATTCATAAAAATTTCCAAAAAGATGATAATCGCGTAGAGAACATTGCATGGGCTACCAAAGACGAATGGGTTGCACATCAATACCACAGCCCTAGCGTTAAAGAGAATAAGAAAAAACGTAAGCTTAGAAAAGTGACCTCTTATTCTAAATTAACCTATGCACAAGCGGTTATTCTTAAAAAGAAATTGCTGGATCCAAACAGAAAAACAAGAATACGAGTTCTAGCAAAACAATTTGGAGTTTCCGAAATGCAACTTTACCGTATTAAATCTGGTGAGAACTGGGGAGATATTGAAGTTTAGACATTCAATATAAAATCCTGCTGAAAGCATTTTATTTGAATATCTTTGGCTCCGGAAAGATATATTTAAATGAAAAGGCTCTTTAAAAAGATTCTCAATACAGTACCAAGACCGTTATTAATACGTCTTAGTTATTTTGTTAAACCATTTTTGGTTCTAACACTAAGAGGTAATACCTATACTGATCCTATAGACGGCAAAAGTTTTAAAAAATTTTTGCCATATGGGTATGAGAATCAGCGGGAAAATGTCTTATCACCCTCTACGCTCTCTTTAGAGCGTCATCGGCTATTATGGCTTTATTTAAAGCTAAAAACAAACTTTTTTAAAGCTCCTATAAAAGTCCTGCACTTTGCCCCAGAGCAGGCCTTTTATAAACGCTTTAGGAATTTAAGCAATCTCGATTACACTACCACAGATCTTAATTCTCCCTTAGCTGATGTTAAGGCAGACATCTGCAATCTTCCATTTAAGAACAATCAATATGATTTTATTTTATGCAATCATGTCTTAGAACATATCCCCGATGATACTAAAGCCATGCAGGAAATCCTACGTGTGCTCAAACCAGGAGGTACCGCTATTTTACAAATTCCGCAAGAATTAGATCGCTCTACTACTTTTGAAGATAATAGTATTACAGATCCTAAAGAAAGAGCACGTATTTTTGGCCAATATGACCATGTGCGTATTTATGGAAGAGACTATTTTGAAAAGTTAAGAAGTATAGGCTTTAAAGTTGAGGAAGTAAATTTTACAGAAGAGTTATCCCCTGCTGAAGTTGATAAATTTCGGCTTGCTAAGGGAGAAATTATCCCGGTATGCCTTAAGCCAACGGCTTAAATCACCTCTACCCTTTTAAGAATTTCTATGTAAAGGCTCAGTAAAGTCTATGAAGGAATAATCTAAAGATTATGCAAATTTCTGGAACAAACGCTATGGAATATTTACATAGTTTAACCAAATGATTATAGCAAGAGTTTTGTAGTTAAAACTAGTTGATCTTATTACAAGTTCTTTTTTTCGATGTCTACGCCCACAGATACAGCAACATCGGTACTGAAACTAATTATATCATCATGGAGTGAACCCAAACCAAACCTATTCTATCAGAATCAATCCGTAAGCAAGCTTTCTTGAAATCCTGCAGAAGCATATACTTTAATGGAATCGTTTTCAGCATAGATAAAATAAACATCCACATCCTCTAATTCTAAGGATAATTTTTTCGCTTTTTCTAATCCCAAAGCCATAAATGCGGTTGCGTATCCATCAGCCAACATGCAACTTTCAGCTAAAACCGAGGCACTCAGCAAATTGCTTCTTTCCGGTTTTCCGTTAAGCGGGTTTATGGTATGCACAAAACGCTCTCCGGTAGTCGAATCTACTCTAAACTTACGATAATTACCAGATGTCGCCATAGCCCTGTTTTTTAGCTTTAAAGTAGCCTGAAAGGTTCTTTCCCCTTCTTCTTGCAATGGATCATCTATAGCTACAATAAAAGGCTTCTGCTTTGTAATGTGCTCTCCTTTACTAACTAGTTCTCCTCCCAATTCAATTAAATAATTATGTATGCCTTTATTTTCAAAATATTCTGCAATAACATCTATTGTGTATCCTTTTGCTATGGCATTAAAATCAAGATAAATGTGTGGATTTTCTTTTGCAATACGATCTTCATCAGTCAACTTCAATTTATCGAATCCTACATATTGCAGTAAGGAGTCTATAGTATCTACATCTAATGCTTCCAGGCTTTTGTCAGGACCAAATCCGTAGGCATTGACTAAATTACCTACAGTGGGATCAAAATAGCCATTAGTTTCTTTATAAATTTGTTCTGAAGCTTTAAAAACATTTTGAAAGTTTGCGTCGACTTTTATAGAATCTATTCCGCGATTGATCAAAGAGATATCAGAATCTTCCCAATAAGTACTCATAGACTTATTTATTACCTGAAAAACACTATCCAATCCTTTTTCGATTTGTAAATCTTCCTTTCCTGTAAAAATTTTTATGTGGTAGGAAGTACCCAAAGCATTACCTGAGTAATTCTGTTCTTCAAATTCATTGCCTTCACAAGCGCTAAAACTAAAGGCGATAAAAAGAACTAATATTGATACTAAAACCTTAAATTTCCTGCCAGCCATCATAATTGATAATATAATTTTCTTCGTGAGTTACCGGTAATTCATAATCTTTAGCATTTGCGATCCCAACACCGGCGTAAAATGTTCTCGCCTCAAACTTAGAAGCATGTTGCTTCATTGTTTCCATATACACCCTGTCCATTATCCTAGGATCCATAGGATAATTAATAGCACGAACCACTACAAAATGAAGTTTCTTGTCTTTTAATGCTACAAATTGAGGATTTGCTTTTATACTACTGTTTACCCCTAAAAATTCATATCCTTTTTTTTCAAGGTCTTTCCCTACTACATTCATCGCGAGGTTATGAAGTTCTTGTTTTGATAATTCGTTCGCCATGCTACAAAATTACGAATAGAAGACTAAAGCCTGACACAAAAGATTATAAAAAAAGCCGACTTGTTCAAGTCGGCTTTTTAAAATTATATGCTAAATTTTGAATTATCCTCCAAAATCATCGAATCTTACATTCTCACGAGGTACTCCAAAATCTTCGGTCATTTTCTCTACCGCTTTATTCATAAGCGGTGGTCCACAGAAATAATATTCTATATCCTCTGGTTCATCATGATGACTCAAGTAATTATCAATTACAACCTGGTGAATAAAGCCTACGAAACCGTCGCCTTCTCCATCAATTCCGTCTTTTTCTTTCCAATTGTCCTCTTCTAAAGGCTCTGAAAGCGCTAAATAGAATTTAAAGTTAGGAAAATCTCTTTCTAAGGCTCTAAAATGTTCTGTATAAAAAAGTTCTCGTTTAGAACGTCCACCATACCAGTACGTTACTTTCCTACCTGTTTTTACAGTACGGAAAAGATGATATAAGTGAGAACGCATTGGTGCCATACCTGCACCACCACCTACGTAAAGCATTTCTGCATCACTTTCATTAATAAAGAATTCTCCATAAGGTCCTGATATAGTTACTTTATCACCTTTCTTTCTAGAGAAGATATATGAGGAAGCAATACCAGGGTTTACATCCATCCATCCGTTCTTACCTCTATCCCATGGTGGAGTAGCAATACGAACGTTAAGCATAATCTCACGTCCTTCTGCCGGATAAGAAGCCATAGAATATGCACGCTCCACGGTTTCATTGTTTTTCATTACAAGAGGCCATAAGTTAAACTTATCCCACTCCGCTTGAAATTTATCCGGTGTTTCATGCTCTTCAGGGTGAGCGGTAATATCGATATCTTTATATGGAACCTCACATTTCGGAATTTCAATCTGAATATATCCTCCCGCTTTATAGTCCATATCTTCAGGAATTTCCACTACAAATTCCTTAATAAAAGAAGCAACATTATAGTTTCTTACTACCGTCGCTTCCCATTTTTTAATTCCAAAAACTTCTTCAGGAATCTGAATCTTCATATCCTGTTTTACCTTCACCTGGCAACCAAGTCTCCAGCCATCAGCGATTTCCTTACGGGTAAAGTGTGGTTCTTCTGTAGGTAAAAGTGTTCCTCCTCCTTCTTTAACGATACATTTACACTGGATGCAGGTACCACCTCCACCACAAGCAGAAGGAAGGAAAAGTTTCTCTGAACCTAAAGTACCAAGCAGCGTTCCTCCAGAACTAACTTCAAGGTCTTTTTCTCCGTTTACATTAATTTTAACCGGTCCCGAAGGGATTAACTTCGCTTTAGCCCCTAGAAGAATAGAAACCAAAAGAAGGATCAAAATTAAGAATACAACTATACTTGCAATTATAACTGTCATTGTTGTTGTTTTTCTTTTATAATTTAATACCCATAAAACTCATAAATCCTATCGCCATTAGTCCTGTAATGATAAATGTTATACCAAGACCTTTTAATGGTGCAGGAACATTAGAGTAGGTAATTTTTTCTCTAATTGCAGCGATAGCAATAATGGCCAAAAACCATCCTATACCACTACCAAAACCATAAGTTACGGCTTCTCCTATCCCTCCAAAATTCTTTTGTTGCATAAATAAAGACCCACCTAAGATGGCACAGTTTACTGCAATAAGCGGAAGAAAAATACCTAATGCTCCATACAGTGCCGGAGCAAATTTCTCTACAATCATTTCTACAAGTTGTACCATAGAGGCAATTACCGCAATAAACATGATAAAACTTAAGAAACTAAGATCCACATTAGCATATTCAGGATTTAACCAGGATAAAGCACCAGGGCTTAATAAATACTGATCTAATAGAAAGTTGATTGGTACCGTTACGGTAAGTACAAATATTACTGCCGCACCAAGACCAACAGCGGTATTCACTGTTTTTGACACTGCTAAATAGGAACACATTCCTAAGAAGTAGGCAAAAATCATATTTTCTATGAAAATACTTCTAACAAATAAATTTAAATATTCCATAATAAGATAATTCGCTGTTGATAATTATTCTTCGATTAGTTTGCGGTTTCTTGCACGTTGTACCCAAATAATGATCCCTACAATAATAAGTGCCATTGGTGATAACAACATCAAACCGTTATTTTCATAACCTAAGGCATAAAGACCAGTAGAATCTGCTAATGTTGGCGCTTTATGTCCTAAGACTTCGTATCCAAATAATTTCCCTGAACCTAATAGTTCTCTAAAGAAAGCCACTACGATAAGAATAAAACCATAACCGGCTCCATTTCCTATACCGTCAAGAAAAGATTTATACACACCATTTCCTAAAGCGAAAGCCTCTAAACGTCCCATTACGATACAGTTTGTAATAATAAGACCTACGAAAACCGAAAGCTGCTTACTCACATCATAAGAGTAGGCTTTAAGTACCTGATCCACTAAAATCACTAAAGAGGCAACTACTACAAGCTGTACGATAATCCTAATTCTATTAGGAATTAAATTTCTAATTAAAGAAACGATGATGTTAGAAAAAGCTACTACTACTATTACCGCCAAAGCCATTACTAAAGCAGGCCTTAATTGTACCGTAATTGCTAATGCCGAACAAATACCTAATACCTGTACAGTAATCGGGTTATTGTCGTTAAATGGATCTGATAATAATTTCCTGTTATTCTTAGACAGAAAATGTTCCTTCTCTTCTGAACTTGATAAGAACAGAATCATTTCATCTTTTTTCTTCTCAGCAGCCTTTTGAGCCGAATCTGTAGAAGTTTGTTTGTTATCTGTCTTCATAATTACTTAGTTGCTACTTTAACATCAGTTTGTTGCTTAAAATAAGGCAGGTAATGCTTTAATCTCTCAGATATCATATCAGAAACGCCGTTACCGGTAATGGTAGCACCAGATATGGCATCAACCTGATTATCATCTTTATCTGCATCTCCCTTACTTCCTTTTACAACAGACACTCCTATAAGATTTCCGTTTCCATCAAATATTTTTTCATCTTCAAAACGTTCCTGAAACCATGCCTGTGTAATTTCTGCTCCAAGACCTGGTGTTTCCCCTTTGTGATCAAAAACAGCACCTTTTACTGTATTGACATCATCCTTAAGAGAAATATATCCCCAGATCGCATCCCAAAGTCCTTTACCTCTAAGAGGTACTATATAATATTTAGCACCCTCGATATCGGCTATATATAATGGGTAAATTTGCTCATTCACTGGTTTACGCAATTCTTTTGTTAGGTCTACCTCAAAAGCATCAACCGATTTGTCTACAGAACCATCTTCTCTTAAAGAAATTGTTTCTGTAATGTATTTATCATATAAAGCCTGTGCGCTGTCCCTGCTGGTTTCTATACCTACAGTAGCAAGAATGTTTTGCATTTTTTCATTACGCACATTCTCACTTTGCAAAGGCTTTAGCGATGTTGCCGTAAAAGCAAGTACACTGGCTACCACTAACACCATTATAATAGCGAATATAAAAGTATAGCCGTTTGTATTTGTTTTATTTACTGTTTTCTCTTCCATAACTAAGCTGTTTTCACTTCTTTAACTGTAGCTAATCTTTTCTTTCTTTTCTTCACATTTCCTTGAATCACATAGTGATCGATTACAGGAGCAAATACATTCATTAATAAGATCGCTAACATAATTCCTTCCGGATATGCAGGGTTAAAGATTCTGATCATCACCGCAAAGAATCCAATCAAAAATCCATAAATCCATTTCCCTTTCATTGTTTGCGCTGCAGATACAGGATCTGTTGCCATAAACACCACTCCAAAAGCAAGACCTCCAATTACCAGGTGATTGTACCATGGGAAATTAGTTAGATCATTTCCTTCAACACCTAAAGCTGGAAGTGAGTTAAATATAAAAGCCATTATTGCTGCCCCAATAAACCCACTTAAAATAATTCTCCAGCTCCCTACTTTAGTAAGTACTAAAATAAGAGCACCGGCCAGAATACAAATTGTTGACGTTTCTGCAATAGAACCCGGAATTAAACCAGAGAACATATCCATTGTATTGTAAGGAACATCTGTACCTGATGCTAACTTCCCTAAAATAGTCTCTCCTGAAACACCGTCGACCTCATAAGCATTGTGTACCCATACAGTATTACCAGACATATAAGTTGGATAGGCAAAGAAAGCAAATGCACGTGCCGTTAAGGCCGGGTTAAGAATATTCATCCCTGTACCCCCAAAAGCTTCTTTACCAATAATTACAGAAAAAACTACAGAAACACCAACCATCCAAAGCGGAATATCAATTGGCATTACCATAGGAATAAGTAATCCAGTTACCAGGTAACCTTCGTTAACTTCATGCCCTCTAAAAATTGCGAAAGCAAACTCAATTCCAAGACCTATAGCATAAGAAACTATGATCATAGGTACGATTTTCGAAGCTCCTTCTAAAAAGGCATCCATAAACGGAACACCATTCGCATATTCTGGTAATTGATGTAAGTACTGGTATCCACCATTCCACATCCCAAAAATAAGGGCCGGGATTAGGGCTAACACTACTGTAATCATTGTTCTTTTTAGATCTACACCATCACGAATGTGAGCACCGGTTTTAGTGGTGTGGTTAGGTGTAAACAAAAAAGTATCCAGAGCATTAATGGCAGGAGCGTACTTTTCAAGTTTTTTGCCCTTACCAAAAGGCTCTTTAAATTTATCTAATCGTTGTCTTATCCATTCCATAATTAAACTTTTTATCCTACTTCAGTAATCATTAAGTCTAAACCAAGACGAATGATTTCCTGAGCTTCTATTTTAGAAGTGTTTACATAATCTATCAATGCAAAATCTTCAGGAGCTACTTCGTAAATTCCTAAATTTTCCATTTTCTCGATATCACCAGCCATACATGCCTTTAGCAATTGCATTGGATAAATATCCATAGGAAAAACCTCTTCCATTTCTCCCGTAACTACCAAAGCACGCTCTTCACCATGAAGATTAGTGGTAGGCTCATATTTTCTATTAGGAAACAACCATGACAATGATGTTTTCGAATTAGAATGGATATTATTATAAGTAAAAGGTAACCATCCAAACATTCTGTAGTTGTTACCTTCAGGAATTAAGGTTAATGTATTATGATAAAATCCTAAATAATGATTATTGGAGATCTGATCTCCAGTTAACACATCTCCAGAAATAATCCTTACATCATCTGGAACTTGATTACCGATAAGATCTGCAGAATTTGCTCCAATAATCACATTATAGTATTTTCTATCCTTAGCTTCACTTCCTGCTAAAGCAATTGCTTTTTTAGGCTGGAAGTATCCGGTTAAAAATAGATTTCCGATTACCGGAACGTGATCTGCACCTACCACCCAAACGCGCTCGCCCGCATTTACAGGATCGATCTTATGGATTTGCACACCTACATTACCTGCAGGGTGAGGGCCACTAACTTTATGTAACTCTACACCTTGGATATCCTTAAGAACTGGATACGAAGAATCATCTACAGATAGATGGACTTTCCCCGGTGTAAGTTTTTGTAAAGCGTAAATACCTTCCTGAAATGCTTTTACCTTGTCTTTTAAAACAAAGCCTAAGTCTGCAGCTAAAGGTGCTGTAGTTACGGCAGAGATAAAAATCGCCTTTGGCGTATCTTTTGGATCTGCTACAATGTCATAAGGACGTTGCATGATAAAAGCACCGCAACCACTTGCAAGGATTTTTTCCTTAACAGCTTCAGCCGGAGCGGTAGCTGCATTAAGTTTTCCAAAATCTTTGTAAGAATCTGTAGTATCGGCTTCGATAATCACCTCAACTATTCGGCGCTTTTCAGCTCTTTTAATTTCTTTCAGGGTTCCGCTAACCGGCGAAGTAAATCTTACCTCTTCTGTATATTTAGAAAAGAAAATTTCGTCTCCCGCTAGTACTTTGGCTCCTTCTTTAAGAACCATTTTAGGAACAACTGAGTGAAAATCTGGAGGTTTAATCGCATAGGTCTTGGACCTTGGGGCCTCAACTATTTGTTTTTCCGCCTCCCCTTTTAATCGTAGAGTAAGTCCTCTTTTAATTCGAATGTCTTTTGACATAGGATGGAGTGTATATTATAAAGTTTATTTTAAAGTCGTGCAAATTTATATTTTTCACGAGATTTTTCCCAACAAACTACTGTTTTTTCGGGCTAGTCAATTGTTAAAATAAGAAGCATTAAATTAAGGTATACTAATTGTAAGTACATTTACCTATATTTTTTCACAATGAATAGATTAGTTTTTTTGATCGTTTTCTTAAGCTTTACAAGCCTTGGCCTTAGTCAAGCAGAGCAGGAAATGGCTCCACCAAATTACATAAGAACTGTTAAATTATATGGGGAAAATTCTACCAATAATGGAAATCCTATAATCCCAATCAACGGAATGTTAAATTTAACATTTGACGATATCATTGGAGATGAAGCCGATTATTATTATAAAATACAATATTACGACTATAACTGGCGCCCTACACAACTTTCGAAAAATGAATATATGGAAGGCCTGGATAATATAAGAATTATGAATTACCAAAATTCTTATAATACCCTTCAGCCTTTTTCGCATTACGAATTAAGTATTCCGAACCAGTATACCAAGGCACTAAAAGTTTCTGGAAATTATATGATTAAGATTTTCAATGAAAATGAAGAACTGGTTTTTTCAAGAAAATTTATGATTTACGAATCTGAAGTTACTGTCACTCCTGTTATCAAAAGAGCTAGAGAACTTCAATTTATAGACACTAAACAAGTGGTAAATTTCACAGTAGATTCCCCTAGCCTGTTGCTTCGAAATCCCGATCAAACTGTAAAGCCTTTAATTATTCAGAATAACAACTTAAAAACTGCCATTAAAGACATCAAACCCCAATACACCATCGGTAACCAGTTAATTTATCGATATGATATGCCAACTTCCTTTTGGGGCGCTAATGAATATTTGAAATTTGACACCAAAGATCTTAGAGCGACAACCGCAGATATTGCAAGAATCGACGTAGATCAACTATACCACCATTATTTGAATCTGGACATCTCTAGGGCTACGCCCCCTTATACTTATAATCCTGATATTAATGGCGGATTTGTAATTAGACAACTTGATGCTGAAGATGTTGACACTGAAGCCGAATATACCTGGGTTCACTTTTCTTTAAAAAATTATGAGCCATTAGATGGTGGAATATTACATATTTACGGAAATTTTAATAATTTCACTCCCGACCAAAGTACGGCGCTTAATTACAACGAAGAAACCGGATATTATGAAACTGCCCGTCTTTTTAAACAGGGATACTACGATTATAAATATGTACTTGTAAATAAAGACGGTGCCATAAATGAAGGGTTTATTAGTGGAAACTACGACGAAACAGAAAATGAATATCGAGTACTCATCTATTATCGCGAAATCGGGGGAAGATATGACAGGATTATTGGCATGGGCACGGCAAACTCCAAGAATATTAGCAACTAACCAATTGCATATAATCTCATGAACTCTAGACGATCTTTAGTAAAGTATCGCGGTGAAGAATGTCTTAACTGCGGGAGAAGTTTAGAAGAAGAGCATAAGTTTTGCCCCAATTGCGGCCAATTAAACTCTATTAAAAAATTGGCTTTGGGTGACTTCTTTTCTGAATTTTTCTCAGGTCTTTTTGCCTATGACTCCCGGTTCATAAGAACTATGAGGATACTGCTTTTTAAACCTGGTAAAATCTCCAAAGATTATATTCAGGGTAAGAGAATGAGATACGTAAATCCTTATCGCTTCTTTTTAACTACAGCCATTATTTTCTTTCTAATCTATGGTTACGATAATTCTTTTGAAGGTATAAATCTTGGCAAAAACCCTGAAGAGATTACTACAGAATTAAAAAAACTTAATGAGGAAAATAATGCTGATATCGACTTTGGAGGAGCCTCTTTTAAACAATTGGATTCAATTATACTTTCAAATAAAGAAAAAACGTATAAAGACTACTTAGTAAAACAAGAGGAAATAGACACGATGTCTTTTATGAAGGCTTTAGACGTTAAAACTACCTTATTTCACCATTATTTTATTGAATCCAGAAATACAAATCCTTCAGATGCGCTTTCTAAACTCAAACTAAAAAACTCGGCGTTTAACCGGTGGGTGTATAAAAAGGCTATAGATTTTAATTTAGTAAGAGAAAACCCTCAACTTTTCCTTAATTACTTAATCGGTAAACTTCCTTTTATCATATTTATATTCTTACCCATCTTTACACTTTTCTTAAGTCTGATTTATATTCGGTCGAAATATAACTATATGGAGCATCTTACATTTGCATTTCATACACAGAGCATGTTTTTCATATTGTATAGCGTTGCATTGATTATAGATATTTTCACCAAAAATAGTTACGGAGTAAATATTGCCAATATTATTTTTATCGGATATCTGTACCAGGGATTACGAAAATTCTACGCACAGGGCAAATTCAAAACCATTGTTAAATTTATGATTCTCAACATAATATTTTTTACCTTAGCCATAATTGTGGGATTGATATCGGTATTCGGCTCGTTCGCAATTTTTTAGAAATTCATATGGTTGAACAAATAACTAAAGGTATTAAAATTTCAGTACAGACTTTTTTTGATGGCATTCTTTACGATCGCTATCAGGTAAGATATGCTTTTGGTTATAAAGTGACGATAGAAAATCAAAGTAATGATTCGGTTCAGTTAAAATCTAGATTTTGGAAAATCAAAGATGCATTAAATAAAACCGAAACTGTAGAAGGTGAAGGGGTTATTGGCAAAAAACCAGTGATAAAACCAGGAGAAAAACACACCTACCAAAGTGGATGCCTTCTAAATACTCCATTTGGGGCCATGAGCGGATATTACAACATGATTAATTTCACTTCTACCCGAAAATTCAGAGTACAGATTCCTTCTTTTAAGTTAAGTGCGCCGTTCGCACTAAACTAAATGATCCAAGCTTAGTATTTCAATGTTTCCGGTAGCTAATTCTTCATATCTAAACTGCTTTCTATTTTCGCTAATTTCAATCTGGGAAATACTTTGTGTTTTTAAAAATCCACGATCTACTATTAAATCGATATGTTGATCTCCAATGCCGGCCTTATGATGAAAGTCCCAAACTTTCTCTGCTGTAATTTCATTATTTCTCCTGAAATCATCGAACCAATTCTCTCGCTGTTTTTTCATGTCCGAGTCATATAAAGGTGAAGAAGACCAGATTTGAGGTTTTAGCGGAATATCTCTTAAGTGGAGTTGTTTAGCATCCCAAACCATTTCTGTAATTACCAAACCTAAATTCCAATCTGCACAAAGCATTGTAAAAGGTTCTATTCCTTTAAAATCATAATTTTCAGCGTAGGCTTTTACGGCGTCTGCAGCTAAAAATTCTTTTACAATAACTCCTCTACTTTTTTGGTAAGGTGGATTTCGTTTATGAGCTTTAAATTCTCCATTCATAATCCCAACCAGTCGTTTTTTATCGCTTACACCCAGCCAGGTACCTCCTGCAACCGCATCTTTTGGAAAAATCATTTCACATCCATTAACATAATGCATTGTAGGTGCAAAAGTTCGCCGATTTACGGCCTCATCGCGGTTAAAGCTTAACAAGAAAGAATTTGAATTTTCTTCTCCGGGAAAAATACTTACTGTACACATAATATTTTCTTAAACAAAAAGCTGAATGTACGAAAAAAGTTAAGCTTACTTAAAAGCCTAATTTAGTTATGCTTAATCTTTATTATTTTTTTACCTTTAAAATGATTTAAAAACCTATAAAAACTAGAAAAACAATAACATGGGAAAAGGATTTTTTCACGTTCCTAAAGCTGTAAATGAGCCAGTAAAAACTTACGCTCCGGGAACACCAGAAAGAGAAGAAGTATTATTAACATATAAAGAGTTGTACAACACTAAATTTGATGTACCACTTTACATAGGTTCTGAGGAAATCAGGACCGGAAAAACAGCTACTATAAATCCACCTCACGATCATAAACATGAATGTGGAGTTTATCATTTAGCTGAGAAAAAACATATTGAAAAAGCAATAGATACTGCTTTAGAAGCTCGTAAAAAATGGGCAAAGTTAGAGTGGGAACAACGAGCTGCTGTGTTCCTTAAAGCTGCAGATCTAATCTCTGGCCCATATCGCCAAAAGATGAATGCGGCAACAATGATAGGGCAATCAAAAACTATTTTTCAGGCAGAAATTGACTCGGCTGCAGAGATTTGTGATTTCTTACGTTTTAACGTGGAGTATATGACAGAGCTTTATAATGAGCAACCAAACTCTTCTGATGGATGTTGGAACAGAGTTGAATACAGACCATTAGAAGGTTTTGTTTACGCTGTAACACCATTTAACTTTACGGCAATTGCTGGTAATCTTCCTACTAGTGCGGCTTTAATGGGAAATGTTGCTATTTGGAAGCCAAGTGATAGCCAAATGATGTCTGCACAGGTTTTAATGGATGTATTTAAGGAAGCAGGAGTCCCAGAAGGAGTTATAAATATGGTTATGGGAGATCCTGAAATGATTACAGATACGGTTTTAAAAAGCCCAGATTTTGCCGGTATTCACTACACCGGAAGCACAGAAGTTTTTAAAAATATTTGGGCCAAAATCGGTAATAATATTCATAAATATAAGTCATACCCAAGAATTGTTGGCGAGACTGGCGGTAAGGATTTTATCATCGCACATCCAACATCTAACCCTAAACAGGTTGCTACTGCAATTACCAGAGGGGCATTCGAATTTCAGGGACAAAAATGTAGTGCAGCATCTAGGGTTTACCTTCCAAAAAGTTTATGGCCAGAAATCAAAGATTTTGTGGTAGAAGATGTAAAATCAATTAAAATGGGATCTCCAGAAGATCTCACCAATTTCTTTACTGCTGTAATTCACGAACGATCTTTTGATAAATTAGCTTCTTATATAGAGAAAGTAAAAAAAGATGATGATGCAGAAATTGTAGTTGGGGGTAATTACGATAAATCTGTAGGATATTTTGTAGAACCAACAGTTGTTTTAGCAAAAGACCCTCACTATACTACTATGGAAGAGGAGCTATTTGGTCCTGTTGTAACTATTTATGTTTACGAAGATGAAAAATGGGAAGAAACGCTTCATACCGTAGATAACACAAGTGCTTATGCTCTTACTGGAGCGGTATTTTCTGGCGATCGTTACGAAGCAGCGAGAGCTACAGATATTTTACAAAATGCGGCAGGTAACTTCTACATTAATGATAAACCGACCGGAGCTGTTGTAGGCCAACAACCATTTGGTGGAGCAAGAGCTAGTGGAACGAACGATAAAGCAGGTTCTAAACTTAATTTGATGCGTTGGATATCTCCTCGTTTAATTAAAGAAACTTTTGTTCCTGCAACTGATTATAAATATCCATTTATGAAAGAATAATCTTTCATAAAGATACTTATTCCAAAAGGCTACTTATTGTAGCCTTTTTTTTATTTATAGAATTAACAACAAAGACTTTAATAATAAACATCAAGACAATAAAATTAAAAACAAAAACTTTTATCGCTAAAAAACAGCACTTTATCGATATTTTGTAAAAAAATATTAGATTTGCTACGATGCATAATGATAAGAGAAAATTGAGTGCCCTAAGCATCTTTGAAAATAATTTATCCTACTTAAAGATAGCTACAAAGAAAAGTTTTAAAGGTATCTGCCTATGCAGAAAACTACTTTTCCTAGAGCCATCATAATTTTAGGGCTATTTTTAGCGCTTTCTTTAATCAACCAATCTGAATCTTTCGGATTGGAAGAGGACCTTATTATCACATCTTCATCAAAAGATGCGACCTGCCATAATGCTAATAATGGCAGTATTGATATTGAAGTATCTGGAGGTAGCGGCAACTATACTTATCAATGGACTGGACCAAATTCTTTTTCTTCATCGAATAAAGATCTTGTAAATTTAAAAGCCGGATCTTATACCATATCAGTATCCGACGACTCAGGAAATACCGGTATCGAATCAATTGTTATTAATCAGCCAGACAAATTTATTCTTGAATCATTTTCTCCCACCAAGGTTTCCTGTTTTGGAGGAAGTGACGGAACTATTTCTGCTGGCAGTGTTTCCGGTGGGACAGCACCTTATCAATATTCTTTAGACGGAACTAGCTTTTCTTCTAATACAGAATTTAATTCACTTGCAGCAGGGAATTATACACTGTATGTTCGCGATGCAAATAATTGTTCTATTTCAACAAATATCGAAATTACACAACCAGAGCAATTAGCTATGGCAACACCAATCTCCGAAAATGTTTCTTGTTTTGGTGGAAATGACGGATCAATTTCAGCGGGTACTGTTTCTGGTGGGACAGCACCTTATCAATATTCTTTAGACGGAACTAGCTTTTCTTCTAATACCGAATTTAATTCACTTACAGCAGGGAATTATACCCTGTATGTTCGCGACGCTAATAACTGTTCTATTTCAACAAATATCGAAATTACACAGCCAGAGCAATTAGCTATGGCAACACCAATCTCCGAAAATGTTTCTTGTTTTGGTGGAAATGACGGAACTATTTCTGCTGGCAGTGTTTCCGGTGGGACAGCACCTTATCAATATTCGATCGATGGAATTAGCTTTTCTTCTAATACCGAATTTAATTCACTTACAGCAGGGAATTATACGCTATATGTTCGCGATGCAAATAATTGCTCTATTTCAACAAATATTATCATTAAAGAGCCCACACAACTAAGTATGTCTGGACTTTCTTCAGAAAACGTTTCCTGTTTTGGAGGAAGTAACGGAAGTATCACAATTGGAAGAGTATCTGGTGGAATAACACCATACCAATATTCGATCGATGGCACTAATTACCAAACAAACAAAAAGTTTAGTAATTTATCTTCTGGCGTATACAATATAACCATCCTTGACAACAATGGATGTACAATTAGTCAGACTATACAAATCTCACAACCTGAAGACCTTAAAGCTAGCGCTCCATCGATAACCAATGTCTATTGCTATGGCGCTTCAAATGGAGAAATTACCATAGGAGACGTTAATGGTGGCACCACCCCATATGAATATTCTATTGATAACATTAATTTTCAAACAGATAAGAACTTCTCAAACCTGAGCTCTGGTACTTATACGCTCTTTATAAAAGATGCAAATGCCTGTAGTATTCAGCAACTGTTTACCATAGATCAACCAGACGAACTTATTTCTAATTACAATAAAATTAATGTTAACTGTTATCAGGAAGACTCAGGTAGAATTGAATTTAAAGGAGCCTCCGGAGGCAGTGAAACTTTTCAATATAGTATTGATAATGGTGAAAACTGGTTTAATTCAGCTGTTTTTAACAATTTAAAACCAGGATCATATACCTTGAAAATAAGAGATAAAAATAATACAGATTGTGAAAAATTAATAGCAAATGATATTCAAATAAACGAGCCAGACGCTGCAGTAAATGTAACTGTAAACACTACCAGAACTACTGTTTTTAACTCTAAAACAGGTACTGCAGAGGCTTACCCCAGTGGAGGAACTCCTGGTTACACCTATGAATGGAGAGCTGCCGGTAATTCTATGGTCATAGCTACTACAAAAAAAGCAACAAATCTGGCGGCCGGTAATTATAAACTAAGCGTTTTTGACAAAAACGGTTGTGGTAAGACTGTGGATGTTGTGGTTAATGAGATTTTAAAAGCAGAGATCTTACCGACTTCTATATGTGAAGGGGAAAATAATGTACGTGTTAGTTATTTTGAAGTAGCAAATGTTACGGCCTATGGAGGTATGCCTCCATATTCTTATAGTTGGAATTTCGACTCAGATGGAACATACACCACCAATACCGGAATAGGATCTCACAGGGTTACCTATCCTACAGAAGGTAACCGAAACATCACTTTAACGGTTACCGATGCCCAAGGTTTTAGTCGTGATTTTATATACCAACAATATGTAGGCGAATGTTATGTAGACAATTGCGGTTCTAACGATTTTGGTATTTCTGGATATTACATTGGTGATGCTTCAGGCACAGAAATAACATCAGAAAATTGTAATAACGGAGATCAGAAATATATTTATGTTCAACTTGATCAAAATACAACTAGATACTCATTATATACAGAATTCACTTATAGCGTTAAAAGTTTAGAAACTGGCGAAACCAAAATAATAAGAGAGTTTGGTTGTTTTTATGAAAAAGAAGGAATCCCCATTAATGCTCGTACGATACCTATTAATTACCAGTGTGGTGACGAAGTTTCGATTGATAATATTTACCTGACCTTCTCCAACAATAGCAAAAATGCCTGCGGACAAAGCAGCAAGTCTAAATGCTTCTCTACTAATAACCAGGAAATTGTTTTTACTCCCCTTTACGCCAGAGCCACCCCCAATCAGTTAGATTGTTTTGATTCTGAATTAGGAACTATAAAGGTACAAGCTTCGGGAGGAAGAGCTCCTTACAGTTATAGTATCACCAATGCTAATTCGGGTTATCAAAAGGAAAATTTATTTGAAATCTTAAAGGCCGGTTCTTATGATGTTTGGGTTAAGGATTCCGAAGGAACGATATTTAAAATCCCATCGGTGGTTATTACGCAGCCTGATGAGCCGATTACCATGGAGTTTGAAATTCAGCAGCCTATTTGTCCCTGTGATAAAGCAACGGTGACGGTAAATCCTACAGGTGGCACACCCAAAGTTGAGAACGGAACTGCCATTTATGAGTATTTATGGAATGATGCAACCGGATCAACCTCAAAAACACTTAATAATCTTGAACCTGGAGAGTATACTATTACCGTAATTGATGCCAATCAATGTCAGGCTATCCGAACAATCAATATCATAGAACCGGAAAAATTAACCCAGGCGATCACTGGAGAAGACAAAACTTTAGGATGCGGTTATTTTCAAACAACACTAGATGCGAATACACCGGAATTTGGAACTGGCAGATGGAGTGTAGTCAATGGTCCCTCAAATTATAATTTTATAGATCCCAGCGACCCCTTCACCAAATTTATAGGTGATGAAGGAGAATATACGTTAAGATGGACCGTATCCAATGATAACTGTTCAAGTTATGCAGACTTAAATCTAAAAATATCAGCTAATTGCAATACGCTCGATTTTGATGGAATAGACGATCATATTTTGATAGGTGACTCTTTTAATATGCAGGATAAAACAGAGTTTACCATTGAAGCATGGATTAAATCTGAAAGTAATATCGGCTTAAAAACAATTATTTCAAAAAGAGATGTTCAAAACCTAAATATAGGAGGCTATGATTTGATCATTAACTCCGGCTCCCCAACGTTTAGGTGGAATGATAATTCTATTTCAACCTCACATAAGGTGAAGCAAGGAGTCTGGCATCATATCGCCGTAATGTATAAGGAAAAGAATATGAAGTTATACGTAGACGGTATTCCTTTAGCAAATAAAAGCGGTAGTGCTCCTGGCAATAGTAACTCTCCGTTTATTATCGGTGCTATTTTTGATAGCGCCAATCAGGATACTCCTTCTAATTATTTTGATGGTTGGATTGAAGAACTAAGAATCTGGAACAAAAGCCTTACAGAAAAACAGCTACGATTTTTAATGAATCAACGTATTGCAGTTGCCAGTAATCCCTTACGAGGAAATTTACTACCTGTTGATGTACCCGGGGATCTAAAATGGTCCGATATCGAAGCATATTATCAGTTAAAAGGTGACCCTGAAGCTATTACTAAAGGTTTAACTCCTGAAATAACCGGCAATCACAGCAATGGTCTTATCAGAAATATTACCACTACCCAGGATAACACTGCGCCCCTCCCCTATGTTCTTAGTGAAGAAAATCAAGACTGGACAAATCCGGCTACATGGCTTTTGGCTCCTACAATAAACGATTCAAAAATATCAGAAAGGAATGTTTGGCAAGTTCCCGGAAGTTATGGTATTGATGGAGAAACGACTATAGACTGGAATATTGTAGAAATTTCTCAGGATATATTCTATCCTTATGCGACTTCTACAAAACCTTTACAATTGCTAGGATTAATTTCAAATGGAGGAACTCTAAATATAATGGGAACAAATCCACCCAAAGGAGGGACCGGCAACCCATTAATCGTAACCGACTATTTAAAGCTGGACGGAATTATAGACTTAAATGGAGAATCTCAATTAATCCAAACCGAAGGAAGTGTACTCGATCCCAACAGCAGTGGAAGCATTCAAAAAGACCAACAAGGCACAGCGAATTCTTATAACTACAACTATTGGTCTTCTCCTGTAAGTACAAATTCAATAAACTCGGGATTCACCATCGGAGAAGTCTTAAAAGACGGCACCGATCCCGATAATATCCAGGAAATTTCATTTAGTAGACAAAATACCTGGGCCGATTCCAGAAATTATACGGGACCAAAAAGAATTAGTACTTATTGGTTACATAGGTTTCACCAAATCGCAATTTATTCCGCATGGGAACAAATAAACCAAAACACAAAACTAAAGGCTGGTGAAGGTTATACAATGAAAGGAACCTCTGGTTCTGTAGCTATTTCTACTTTACAGAATTATACATTTAATGGGCTCCCTAATAATGGGAATATAACATTAGAAATTCAACCTAATGAAATTTTTCTAATTGGCAATCCTTATCCCTCAGCTTTAGATGCAGAACAATTTATTCTTGACAATCTTGATAAAAATACTGTTAATGGTGCCACAGGGGATAAAAACCTTTTTAATGGAGCGGTATATTTTTGGGATCATTTTGGCGATAGTAATTCACATTATTTAAAGGATTATGTTGGCGGCTATGCGACCTTAAACTTAATAGGAAGTGTACCGGCAGTTGCTACAGACGAAAGAATTAATGCGAATAATTCGCAAAGCAAACGAATACCGGGAAAATATATCCCGGTGGGACAGGGATTTTTTGTAAGTAGCTATTTGAACAATGCTAATAGTAATATTACCATTATTAGCCAAGGAGATATTCTATTTAGAAATGCCCAAAGAATATTTGCTAAAGAAAGCGTTTCAAGTGAATCACAATTTTTAAAACCAGAGAGTGTTTTTCTAAAAACACTTAATGCAAGCGTAAAAGTAAAGGCAGATGAAAGACAGAAAATTCGATTAAACTTTAAATCTCCTGGAGGCATTAATAGACAAATCATTGTAGGCGCTGATAAAAACACAAGCTTTGGATTTGATCTAGGGTATGATGCTCCACTTTACGATCGCCAGAAGGAAGATATGTTCTGGCTAATGGAAGATCAGCCACTTGTGATTCAGGGCATACCAGACTTTAATGATGATCGTGTGCTCGACCTTGGACTTATAGTCTTGTCGAATAATGAATTTTATATTGAAATTGACTCTCTTGAAAACATTCCTTCCGAAAAAGAAATTTACCTTTTAGATCGTAAAGACAGTACTTATTATGACTTAAAAGCAGAAAAATATATTGCCACTATTGATAGTGGCTATCACAAAAATCGCTTCGCCATAACTTTCCAAAAAGCTGAAGATCCTGACGCGGAAGAAACAGCTGAAGAAGATCCCGACAGCGACGAAACAGGCGATGATGATAATGAAGATATTGGTGAGAATGATGAAAATCCTGAGAAGCCAGAGATTTCAGAAGAGGAAAATAATGAAGAGAGCGAAGAAGAAATTACAGGAAACTTTAAAGTGCTATATCTATCAGAAGAGCAAAGTGTCTATCTGGAAAACCCACAATTAATCCAGATTAAAAGACTATTAATTTATAACATTAACGGAAGTCTAATAAAAGCATTTAATGATATCCCTATTATTTCAGAAATATACATTCCAATGGAAAGCAAAATGAGTTCGGCGGTATATATTCTGAAAATTTATACGGAAAAAGGCGTAACTAATCTGAAGTTTGTTAGAAATTAAGAATTTTCAATATCCAAAAAAGCTAATTATCACTACTGTATAGCTCATGTTTTGAGTTTTTTAACAATAAGAATAATTAGTATAAAAAGTGGAGCTTCCACTTCACTTTTTTAGCCTTTATATTTTAATGGTAAATGCACTACTTTTTTGGTTTCGAAGAAATCTTCTTCAAAATAATCGGTTAAATTATAGATTTTTGCCGTTTGATAATCGGCGAGCTCTTCAGCTAAATCTCCACCTTTTAAATAAAGAATTCCATTCTTTAATTCGTGAGTGCTTTTTTTAGCAATTTTCCCTTTAGTCCATCTCACAAATGTAGGCATAGCCGCCACTGCCCTACTGATAATAAAGTCGTAATGTCCATCGATATTCTCTACACGGTCATTCGTAGTCTTTACATTTTGCAAGCCTAAACCTTCAACAACTTCTTCTACCACTTTCATTTTCTTACCTATAGAATCTACTAAATGAAAACTTACCTCAGGAAAAAGAATAGCCATTGGAATACCAGGAAAACCGCCACCAGTGCCTACATCAAGTATATGCGCACCTGGATTAAATTTCTGAACCTTAGCAATCCCTAGAGAATGTAATACATGTCGCAGGTACAATTCGTCGATATCTTTTCTGCTTACCACATTAATTTTAAGGTTCCAGTCTTTATAAAGATCTTCTAAACGTTCAAAATGAGTAATTTGCTCTGGACTAAGTCCGTCAAAATATTTCCTGATTAATTCCAATTGATTAATTTTTAAACAAAATTAGAAATTTAGTATTAAAGTGGCTATTTAATTCGTTTCGAAAGTTTAATATTTTACCTTTGACTATAGATTAAAAATAAAAATGGATTTATCACAACCACATATACGATTTTCGCGAAAGGATTCTGCCAATTTTTTTAGAACCCTAAACAAGCGAGTAAACAATTATTTTAAAGAAAATAATATAAAAAAAACAGGAAACTGGCAATTGCACTTAAAGACGGCCATCATGTTTTCCATGTTTTTAACACCTTATTTTCTTATCCTCACTTTAAACATCTCGCAATGGTGGATGCTTTTGCTTACCATTGTTATGGGAATGGGGATGGCCGGCGTTGGCATGAATATTATGCATGATGGCAATCACGGCTCCTATTCTTCTAAAAAATGGGTAAATAAATTTATGGGAGGCACGATTTATATTCTTGCCGGGAATGTATACAACTGGCAGGTACAACATAATGTGCTTCATCACACCTATACCAATATTCACGGCCATGATGAAGATTTAGATGCCGGTAGAATCATTCGTTTTTCTAAACATGCCCAATGGCGAAGATTCCATAAATTTCAGCATTATTATTCTATTTTCTTATATGGTCTTTTAACTTTTAACTGGGCTATTACCACAGACTTTAAACAAACAAAAAGGTATCTTAAAAGAAAACTTTCTTATGGAAAAATGCCTAACCCCATAAAGCAATGGAGCACTGTTGCTATTACAAAACTCATCTATGTTTCGGTATGGATCATGCTTCCCATGCTTATTTTATCGATTGCCTGGTGGAAAATTTTAATCGGATTTTTTGTAATGCACTATACTGCCGGATTAATTTTAAGTATTGTATTTCAATTGGCTCATGTTGTTGAAGAGACCGATATGCCATTACCAGATGACACCGGTTCTATGAAAAACACCTGGGCGATCCATCAATTATTTACCACGGTAAATTTTTCAACCAAAAACAAAATAGTAAACTGGTTCACCGGCGGTTTAAACCACCAGGTAGAGCATCATATATTTCCAAATATTAGTCATATTCACTATTCAAAAATTGCCGAGATCGTAAAAGAGACCGCCAGGGAATGCAATTTGCCATACAACGAATACAAAACCACACGCGCAGCGATTATTGCCCATTTTAAATATTTAAAAGAAATGGGGGCAAAACCTGCAATATCGTCTTAATACTTATTTATTAATCATTTTAAAATGCAAGAAAAACTCTCTAACAGGATTAACAATTTAGCAACCTCGCAAACGCTGGCAATGGCAGCGAAAGCGCGTGAATTAAGAGCAGAAGGTAAAGATATTATCGGGCTTTCACTGGGAGAGCCAGATTTTAATACACCAGATTTTATTAAAGATGCCGCCATCCAGGCTATTAACGATAATTATAACTCTTACAGCCCGGTAGATGGTTATGTAGAACTAAAGGATGCTATTATTACTAAATTCAAAAGAGATAATAATTTAACCTATACGCACCCTCAGATTGTAGTTTCTACAGGAGCTAAACAATCTTTGGCAAACGTAGCTTTAGCGATGCTTAATGCCGGTGACGAAGTTATTTTACCATGTCCTTACTGGGTTAGTTATGCTGAAATCGTAAAACTTGCAGAAGGTGTCCCTGTTGAAGTTCCTACCACACTAGAGTCTAATTTTAAAATGACTCCAGAGCAACTTGAAGCTGCTATTACCCCTAAAACAAAAATGCTTTGGTATAGCTCACCGTGTAACCCAAGTGGTATGGTGTACACTAAAGAAGAGCTTAGAGCTTTAGCTGATGTTTTGGTAAAACACCCAGATATCATCATAGTAAGTGATGAAATTTACGAGCATATTAACTATATTGGTGCACATGCTTCCATGGCCGAGTTTGAGGATATGTACGACCGTACCGTTACGGTGAATGGAGTTGCAAAAGCCTTTGCCATGACGGGATGGAGAATTGGTTATATTGGAGCTCCTGCCTGGATTGCACGCGCCTGTAACAAATTACAGGGACAGGTAACCAGCGGAGCTAACTGTATTGCTCAAAGAGCAGTGATTACTGCTTTGGAAGCTCCGGTTAGCAAGATTAGCTACATGATAGATACCTTTAAATCCAGAAGAAAACTCATCATAGATTTACTAAATGATATCGAAGGTTTCGAAACGACAGAGCCTGAAGGTGCTTTCTATGTTTTTCCCAATATCTCGCATTACTTTGGTAAAACCATTAAAGGACATACGATCAACAATGCAACAGATTTCTCGATGTTCTTATTAGAAGAAGCACTTGTTGCTACTGTTACCGGTGATGCTTTTGGAAACCCTGAATGTATTAGAATTTCTTATGCGGCCAGCGAAGAACAAATAGAAGAAGCATTAAAAAGAATAAAGTCAGCTTTAACTGAATAAATTTATTGACACCGCAAAAAGCTGAAATAACCAAGTACTAATAATTATCGGGATAATTTTAAATTGCAAAAAAGTTTACCTATTAATACTTGCGGGTACTTGATTCTATTTAGCTATACTTAAAAACCGGCCAAGCGCCGGTTTTTTTAATCTATATTGAATATCTTATTAAATTATCAAATACCGATTAGCGATTTCTCCAGAAAAACGGAGTAAGAATAATTAAAACTGTAAACAGTTCCAACCTTCCTATAAGCATTAAAAAAGAGCACCACCATTTCCCAAAATCAGGTAATAAATCAAAATTATTTACCGGGCTAAGCGCTCCAAAAGCAGGTCCTATATTTCCTAAAGAGGATGCAGCGCCACCAATAGCAGTTTCAAAATCTAAACCTAAAGCAGCTAAAACAACAGCACCGATAATAAAAGACAACATATAAAGAATAAAAAATCCCTGAATATTAAATACAATACCACTGTTAATAGACTTTTTATTGAAACGTACCGGTAAGATGGCATTGGGATGAAGGGTTCTCTTAAATTCGATCAATCCGTTACGAATCATTATAATATGACGCATCACTTTTACCCCACCTGCGGTACTCCCGGCGCAACCACCAAGAAAGAACATTCCAAAATAAAAAATGGTTAGGAAAGGGGTCCACATCGTAAAATCTGCCGACACGAATCCTGTGGTAGTAATTACTGTTAACACCTGAAATAACGAATGTCTAAATGCACTTTCGCCTTCGCCCCAAATCATTGGATGATCTATGGATGATAACGAAACATCTGCCTGAAAATATACAATTAAGGATGATATGATTGTAAAAGCAGCCACAAAATAGAAATACCACTTAAACTCATCATCCTGTAGTACGCGTTGTACTCTTCCTTTAAACGCGAAGTAACTCATCACAAAGTTACTACCCGCTAAAAACATAAATAGGATGATAATATACTGGATCATTGGATTATCATTCCAATAAGCCATACTGGCATTTTTGGTAGAAAAGCCTCCGGTAGATAAGGTACTGAAGGCATGATTTATGGCATCAAAAAAGTCCATACCCGCAAGCATTAACAACAGTGTTTCTGCAGCGGTATAGCTTACATAAATCAGCCATAATCGTTTTGCGGTATCGGTAATTCTTGGCTTTAGCTTGTCGGCACTTGGCCCGGGAGATTCTGCAGCAAATAACTGCATTCCTCCTATCCCCAACAGTGGTAATATTGCTATCGCCAAAACGATAATTCCCATCCCTCCAATCCAATGGGTTAAGCTTCGCCAAAACAATACTCCTTTGGGTATCGATTCGATGTCGTTTAAAATCGAAGCTCCGGTGGTAGTGTAACCAGACATGGTTTCGAAAAAAGCATTGGTAAAATCAGGAATAGCCTTGGTCATTACATAAGGCAAAGATCCGCTTAACGCCATAAAGATCCATCCAAAACTTACAATAATATAGCCTTCCCTAACTTTTAATTCTTTTCTGTGTCCACGGGTAGTAAACATAAGTAGCGTGCCAATAAGCAACGTCACTAAAGCGGCAGCAGACATTCCCAGGGTAACCCCATCTTTATAAATAAAACTAATAAGTACAGACAGTAACATAAAACCACCGTTACAAATTAACAGCAGTCCCATAACATGCAAAATGACCTTAAAGTTTAATTTTGGCATTACAGGAATAATTTTTCAACCTTCTTAATAGATCTTGGAAGACAGCAAACAACAATACGATCGCCGGGTTTAATTAAAAACTCGCCCAAAGCGATGATCCCTTCGCCATGGCGAATAATCCCGCCAATAATTGCTGATCGTGGAAAATCCAGGTTTTTGATTTTTTTATCGGCTACCTGAGACCCCGGCTTAACAATAAATTCCAAAAGCTCGGCATTCATATTGTTAAGTTTTGTCATCGCCACCACTTCTCCTTTTCTTATATATCTAAAAATATTGTTAGCCGCAAGCAGTTTTTTATTAATTAAGGTATCGATTCCTATAGAATGACTTAGCTGAAAATAATCCATATTTTCAACTAAAGAGATAGTCTTTTTTACACTTTTAGATTTTGCCACCAGGCAAGACATAATATTGGTTTCAGAATTACCGGTTACTGCAATGAAAGCATCCATATCGTGAATATTCTCTTCTTCCAGCAATTCTACATTTCGGCCGTCTCCATGAATAATCAGAGTGTTCGGCAATTCATCAGCAAGATCGTAAGCTTTATCTTTACTGGTTTCCACCAACTTTACGTTAAAGTTATTTCGGCATAGGTCCCTGGCGGTTTTTCTTCCAATTTTACTCCCTCCCAGGATCATTACACTTTTAATTTCCTGTTTGGTTTTCCCGGTAAGCTTATAGAGTTCTTCTACCCCGCTTTTTAGGGTAATAAAATATACCTGATCACCTTCTTTAAATTGGGTATCACCACGAGGTATCAAGGTATACTGCGTTCCAAAACGTTGGATGGCAATAGGTACAAAATTAAGTTGCGGAAAAATTCTAGCCGCTTCTTTTACCGTTTTCCCCACAAAACGGGCCGTTCTGGATAAACTTAACCCGATCATGGTTAGAGCACCTTCTTCAAACTCATAAGAATCGTTAAAAGCCGACTGGTTTAATAACAAACCAATCTCTCTTGCAGCCAAAGCTTCCGGAGAAATTAACTCGTCTATCCCAAATTGGGTAAAACCAATTTCCTCTTTTTTCTCTAAAAATTCAGTATTCGAAATTCTGGCAATCGTTCGCATTGCACCAAGCTGTTTAGCCAGTACGCATACCGTAATATTAGTCGCCTCGCTAGAAGTCACACTAATCAACATATCGGTATATTTTACCTGTGCTTCCTTTAAAATCGCAATAGAACTTGCATCCCCTTTTATGGTACGAATATCTAAATGCGTATCTGCATATTGCAATCTATCCCGATTAGGATCGATTAGGGTTATGTCCTGAGATTCAAAAGAAAGTAATTTAGCTAAATGAAAGCCCACTTCACCTGCGCCGGCGATAATTATCTTCATATAACAGCTTCAAATTGTAAAGAAGTAGCAAATGTAAGTTATTTTTAAATAAACCTAAAACTGAGTAGATAAGAACAATTCAGAAATGTTTATCTACAAATTATTCTATAAAACTTATCTTTGATCCAAAATTGCAAAAATGGGCAAAAAAGTAACTCCGTATCAAGGTTCTTCTCAAAGCAAAAAGCAGCAGGTAGAACAAATGTTCGATAATATCTCTGGAAATTATGATGGCTTAAACCGGGTTATTTCTATGGGAACAGATGTGAGCTGGAGAAAAAAAGTGGTACAAATGGCCAAAGATCACCAGCCAGAGACTGTTTTGGATATCGCTACAGGTACCGGAGATCTTGCCATCCAGATCGCTGAAGCTGCTAACGCAAAAAAAATTGTAGGCTTAGACCTTTCTGAAGGCATGCTAAAAGTAGGACGTAAAAAGATTATGTCCAAAAACCTGCAAACCAAGATCGAAATGATCCAGGGAGATTCTGAGGCTTTACCTTTTGATGACAATTCTTTTGATGTCATCACTGTAGCTTTTGGGGTTCGGAATTTTGAAACACTGGAACTTGGCTTATCAGAAATTTACCGGGTACTAAAGAAAGGTGGATTATTTATAGTACTGGAAACCTCAGTACCTACTAAATTTCCATTTAAACAAGGATATAAATTTTATAGCAGTTTTATTTTACCAACTATCGGAAAATTATTTTCTAAAGACAAAGAAGCCTACACCTATTTAAGTAAAAGTGCAGCCGAATTTCCATATGGAGAAAAATTCAACAATATTTTAAAGAAAATTGGGTTTATATCTGTAGCAAGTAATCCACAAACTTTAGGAGTTGCAACCATTTATAATGCATCGAAGTAATTATCAAGGTAATTGTATGATACGATATTTCTTACTACTCATCATTCTATTCTCGTTTACACAGGCGCAGGCACAGCTTTTTTCTAAAGAAAAAGTTCAGCAAAGTGTAGATATCGACAATAAACGGTGGTCCTGGGGTTATTTTCTTGGTTTCAACACTTATGATTTCAACTTTAAGTATGATGAGTATGACCCTAGTCCTCGTACCGGCCGTGAGGTAGGAATACAGCGAAATATTGGTTTTAACGTTGGTCTTTTAGGTAACTTAAAACTTCACAAAAATCTTGATTTACGATTACAACCGGGCGTAAATTTTGCTTCCAGAGGTTTTTATTTTCCTTTAGGAAATGGTGTAAATGAAGAAAACAGGTATCGGGAGATTAATTCTACCTATATTCACGTACCGCTTTTGTTAAAAATCAATACGAATCGTTTAAATAATTTTAGGCCCTTTATAATTGGTGGAGTTTCTTATTCGGCTAATCTTTCCAGCAATGAAGATAAAGCCGATGATAATTACGATGGGCAATTTAGAATGACGACTAATAATTATAATTGGGAAATTGGTTTTGGTATTGATTTCTATCTTTATTATTTTAAATTCACGCCTTCTATTCGCGGCGTGTTTGGTTTTAACGATGAGTTGGTTCGTGATGACACTCCAAATAGTCAGTTTACCGGCAATATTGATAAAATGACCACCCGTGCCATATTTTTAAATTTCACTTTTCAATAAGATTCGACAACAAACTTCTTTTAGAAGAAAAATTATAATCACTGGCCCAAACCCCCAGATTTAAAATTGGAACCTTTCTTTTTAACAATTTCAAATTGAATGCAAGAAAGCCCAGTCATAAAATTCAGGGTTATAAGTTAATTTCTGCGGAATTCACTTAGGAAAATTGCTGTAGCTGTTGCTACATTTAAACTTTCTGTTTCTTGAGATTGTCCGAATTGTGGAATACTGATTTTTTCTGAAATCAAATTTTCAATTTCCGGATTGATTCCATTAGCCTCGTTTCCTAAAACCAAAACAGATTTTTGCTGAAGCCTTTTTTGATATACATTTTCACCATCCATAAAGGTACCGTAACTCACTATATCCTGAGATTGTAGAAATTCAGAAAGGTTTTTATAAACCACATTTACTCTGGTGATGGATCCCATGGTAGACTGGATTACTTTTGGATTAAAACAATCTACCGTATCTGTACTACACACCAGATTTTTAACCCCAAACCAATCGCAAAGCCTAATTATTGTACCCAGATTTCCAGGATCACGTACGCCATCTAAGGCGACAGTTAGATCCTCTAAAACTCCAAGGTTTTGTTGCGGAATTTTAAAAAGGCCAAGAGCTGTTTGTGGTGTTTTAAGAAAACTGATTTTCTTTAAATCACGTTCCTCAGCCAAAACAAACTGATCTTTAGAAACATCAAAAATGGCTTCAGAAGCAAATAGTTTGTCTAATCGAAAATCAGAATTTAAAAGCTCCCGGATTACTTTGATTCCTTCAGCCACAAAAAGTCCATTTTTTTGTCGGTACTTTTTTTGACCCAGGCTCGTTATTAATTTAATTTGGCTTTTACTAACCATCCAAAAAATGTATTTTTGATCATTTTAAAACCTAATGTTTGAAAAGGCTTTTCGCAAAAATATCATTATTTTTTTTAGTTCTCTTTTTTATATTTTCGTGTGATGCGGTAAAACGCTTAGACGAGAACCAGCAACTATTAGAGAAAAACGAAATTTTTGTAAATGGTGATAAAATTAGTCAGGCAAATATTTACAACCAATTAGACAAAGAGCCCAACACCCGTTTACTTGGCATTCCTTTACGTTTACACTTTTACAACCTGGCCAGGCCCCATATCGATTCGGTATTAAATAAAAAATATATTCAGGATTCCGTCAAATTCAGGAGGCTGGTAAACCGGCTCTCTAGAAAACAATTTGACCAGTTAATCCAAAATAAAAAAGATTTTAATGCCTGGATTAAGAGAACCGGTGAAGCACCGGTGACAGTTCGAAGTAAAGACATTCAGGATTCTGAAGAAAAATTGAAATCCTATTACTGGAATAATGGCTGGTTTAACGTAGAAACCAAATCTGAGGTAATCTCTTTAAATAAAGAAAAACGTGCCCGTGTTGAATATTTTGTAGAGACTGGAACGCCTTATGATATCGATTCTATAAAAACCAGGATTAGTTCTCCTGTACTGGATTCTATTTATAAGGAACACGATCAAAACACGATCATAAAATCTGGCGTACAATACAAAACCTTAGATTTTAATGCAGAAAGAGATCGTTTAACTACCCTATTCAGAAATAATGGAATTTATGATTTCGAACAGGAATATATAAGTTTTGATGCTGATACCATTAATACTAATCACAATGTAAATACCAGCGTTATTATCGGTGATTTACCAACTAGTGAAGAAGATACGGTAAAAAAAACATTTAAAATTCACAAAATTAGTAGGGTAAACATTATTACCGATTATAAGTTTGTAAATAAAAATAAACCTCTTTTAGATAGTGCACAGGTAAAGGGTGGTTATTATCTATATTCCTATGACGAGCTGGATTTTAAACCCGATGCTATTACTGATGCTGTTTTTATAAGGCCCGGGCGAATTTACCGTGATATTGATCGCACCCGTACTTATAACCGTCTAAATTCTTATCGTGTTTTTAAATATCCTAATATCCAGTACATGCCAGACCCGGCAGATAGCACCGGCACCGATTTAATTACCAATATTTTCCTAACTCCGCAACAAAAATATTCGTTAGGGTTCAATTTTGACGTTTCTCAGTCCAATATCCAGCAATTTGGAATTGGTTTTGGAGGTTCTTTATTAATACGAAATGTTTTTGGTGGTGCTGAAAATTTCGAAATTTCGGCCCGGGGTAGCGTAGGATCTTCTAAAGATGCTGTAACTTCCAGTAACCAGGATCAGTTTTTTGATATTACCGAAATTGGAGCGGACGTAAGCCTAAGTTTTCCCAGGATATTTTTACCCTTTAATACCGAAAGATTTATTCCAAAATATATGTCTCCGTTTACCTCTTTAAGTCTTGGGGTAAGCACACAGACCAATATTGGGCTTGATAAACAAAACATTACAGGAGAATTGAATTATAAATGGTCCCCTTCCAGAAAGCTTTCAAACAGTTTTGATTTGCTGGATATTCAATACGTAAGAAACCTTAATGCTGCTAATTATTTTAATGTCTATCGCAGCTCGTATCAGGATCTAAACGAAGTTGTAAACTCTGTGAATGTGGTTACCGATCCCGCCTATTTAAACGGTAACGGAAATCTTACCATTCCTAATGGCGCTGATGCCTTTATAAATGATATTCAGAATAATCGTAGCGCTACTACAGGATTAACCAATGAACAATCGCAGATCGTTAGAAATATTGGGGAAAGAAAACAACGACTTACAGAAAACAATTTGATTTTCGCTTCTAACTATACGTATTTATGGAATACAAAAGATAATCTTTACGACCGCGAGTTTACCCGATTTCGTTTTAAAATTGAAACTGCGGGAAACTTTTTATCGGCAGTAGCCGGTATTGCCAATCTGGATAAAAATCAAAATGGCAATTACGATATCTTAGGCGTAAATTTTTCACAATATGTAAAACCGGAAGTCGATTTTATCAAACACTGGGATTTGGGGCATGATAACATTTTTGCCATTAGAGCTTTTGGCGGGGTCGCTATCCCTTACGGAAACGCCAACAGCATCCCTTTTACCCGAAGTTTCTTTGCCGGTGGCCCTAATGATAATCGCGCATGGCAAGCCTATGACCTTGGACCGGGGAGCAGTGGAGGACGTAATGAATTTAATGAAGCCAACATGAAACTAGCGTTTAATATTGAACACCGCTATAATCTTTTTGGATCTTTAAATAGTGCATTTTTTGTTGATATAGGCAATATCTGGAATGTACTTGATATAGTAGAAGACGATGCTTCTACCTTTACGTCTTTTGCAGACCTGCAGGATCTTGCCGTAGGTTCTGGTTTTGGTTTACGCTACGACTTTAATTTCTTTATCCTCCGTTTTGACATTGGTTTTAAAACTTACAATCCTGCCAGAGTATTAGGTAACAGATGGTTTAAAGAATATAATTTTGGTAGTGCAGTATATAATGTTGGGATCAATTATCCTTTCTAAGCCAGTTTATTTTATTATTTTTGTAAACCTAATTCAACTTAAATTATGAGTCACAACATTAAACCTGGTGTAGCAACCGGAAAAGAAGTACAAGAAATATTTAATTACGCTAAAGAGAAAGGCTTTGCTCTTCCTGCTGTAAACGTAATTAGCTCAAGCAGTATTAATGCTGTATTAGAAACTGCTGCTGAATTAAATTCTCCTGTTATTATTCAATTTTCTAACGGAGGTGCACAATTTAATGGTGGTAAAGGTCTTTCTAACGAAGGTCAAAAAGCTGCAATCGCGGGTGGTATTGCCGGTGCAAAGCATGTACAAACATTAGCTGAAGCTTATGGAGCTACCGTAATTATGCATACAGATCATTGTGCCAAAAAACTTTTACCATGGATTGATGGTTTACTGGATGCCAGCGAAGCGCATTTCGAAAAAACCGGAAAACCACTTTATAGTTCTCACATGATCGATTTAAGTGAAGAACCCCTGGAAGAAAACCTTGAGATTTGTAAAAAATATCTTGAGCGTATGAGCAAGATGGGAATGACTCTTGAAATTGAGTTAGGTATTACCGGTGGTGAAGAAGACGGAGTTGATAACAGTGATGTTGATGCTTCCAAATTATATACACAACCAGAGGAAGTAGCTTTCGCTTATGAAGAATTAAGCAAAGTTAGTGACCAGTTCACTATCGCTGCTGCTTTTGGAAACGTTCATGGAGTTTACAAACCAGGAAATGTAAAACTTACACCAACTATCCTAAGAGACTCTCAGGAATACATCACAAAAAAATACAATGTTGAAGAAAACCACATCGACTTTGTTTTCCATGGTGGTAGTGGGTCTACAGTAGAAGAAATTCGTGAGGCTATTGGATACGGAGTGATTAAAATGAATATCGACACAGATCTTCAATATGCATACCTGGAAGGAATTAGAGATTACATGAGCGACAACAAAGATTATCTTGCCTCGCAAATTGGTAACCCTGATGGTGAAGATTCTCCTAACAAAAAGTACTATGACCCAAGAAAATGGGTACGTGAAGGAGAACTAACTTTTAAAGCTCGTTTAAAGAAAGCTTTCGAAGATCTTAACAATGTAAATACTTTATAAGAATAAGCTTAACGAACAGCTGAGATTATCTAATTTCAGCTGTTTTTTTATTTTTTGATATTAATTGCTCTTTCGTAAATGAAGCTGATTGAACGGAAGAGATAAAAACCTGAAATACTATGGCTGCTGCTTGGTTTAAAAGAACACAAAAAGGTATCCAAACCCCTACTGAGGAGAAAAAGGATGTTCCTAAAGGCTTATGGTATAAGTCCCCAACCGGAAAAATCGTTGATGCAGAACAATTAGAAAGCAATTTCTATGTAAGTCCTGAAGACGGATATCATGTAAGAATAGGGAGTAACGAATATTTCCAGATTCTTTTTGATGACAACAAATACAAAGAATTAGATAAAGGACTTTCTGCCAAAGATCCGCTTAACTTTAAGGACACCAAAAAATATACTGATCGTTTAAAAACAGCTCAGGATAAAACAGGACTTAAAGATGCCGTAAGAACAGCCGTAGGAAAATCTAAAGGAAAAGAACTTGTTATTGCCTGCATGGATTTTAAATTTATTGGAGGTTCTATGGGTTCTGTGGTAGGTGAAAAAATCGCACGAGCTGCAGATTATGCGATCAAAAACAACCTGCCTTTTATGATCATTTCTAAATCTGGTGGTGCCAGAATGCAGGAAGCTGCTCTTTCTTTAATGCAGCTAGCTAAAACTTCAGTAAAATTAGCGCAATTAGCTGAAGCTAAACTTCCTTATATTTCTTTATGTACAGATCCTACCACGGGAGGAACGACCGCTTCGTTTGCGATGTTAGGGGATATTAATATTTCTGAACCTGGCGCACTTATTGGGTTTGCCGGACCTCGTGTCGTTAAGGACACAACAGGTAAAGACCTTCCAAAAGATTTCCAAACCTCAGAATTTTTGAAAGAACACGGGTTTTTAGATTTTATTACCAAAAGATCTGAACTTAAGAATAAAGTAAATCTTTACCTGGATCTTATCCAAAATCAACCGGTAAGAGCTTAAAAGCAATAAAAACAAAGAATATCAAGGCAAGAATAAGAGATATACATTTGGAACCCTTTTTAAACATTAGTGAATAGGAAAACAGTATTATATCCCTTGCCCTGTGGCAATAAAATTCCAAGAATAAATAGCATTTATACAAAAAAGTAGTACATTTGCGCCCTGACAGAAAAGCTGTCAATACATAAAAATCATTTAAATAATATTGGAATGTATTTAACTAAAGAAAAGAAGGAAGAAATCTTCGAAAAGTACGGTGAAGGAAAATCCAACACTGGTTCCGCTGAAGGACAAATTGCATTATTCACTTACAGAATCTCTCACTTATCTGATCACTTAAAAAGTAATCGTAAAGATTTTAATACAGAGCGTTCTCTAGTAAGATTGGTAGGTAAAAGAAGAAGCCTTCTTGATTACTTAATGAAAAAGGATATCATGAGATATCGTGCCATTATTAAGGAATTAGGATTAAGAAAATAATTTTCAGGGGGCTTTTTGCCCCCTTTTTTTATACAGTCTGGGTAGCTGTAAATACCCAAAAATAAGTTCTTTACAATTTAGGATGACTCCTATTTTAGAAATTGTCACCCAAAAAGGGTAGTTTTTCATTGGTCTGCCTGCAACGACAACAACACAACTCCTGGCCGTCCAGATAAAGACGGAAAGACCTTTGTTTAACAAAATAGATCTGGTGAAGTTATTCAGATCAAATATTCAAAATTTATGATTCCACAAACTTTTAAAGAGGTTATCGATCTTGGAGATGGAAGAGAAATCTCGATCGAAACCGGAAAACTGGCAAAACAGGCACACGGCTCTGTTGTTGTTAGAATGGGAGACGCCATGCTTTTATGTACCGTAGTATCATCTTACACACCTACTACGATGGATTTTTTCCCTTTAACATTAGATTATCGTGAAAAATTTGCTGCAGCAGGACGATTTCCTGGAGGATATTTTAAGCGTGAAGCAAGGCCAAGTAGTGAAGAAATTCTTGTAATGCGATTAGTAGATCGTGTATTAAGACCTCTTTTCCCTAAAGATTATAAGTTCGAAACTCAGGTAATGATTCAGTTGATGTCTCATGATCCTGAAGTAATGCCAGATGCTCTGGCTGGTTTAGCTGCTTCAGCCGCTATCCAGGTTTCAGACATTCCTTTTGAAACTCCAATTTCAGAAGTTAGAGTAGCACGTATTGATGGAGAACTGGTTATCAACCCAAGTTTTGAACAGCTAGAAAAAGCCGACCTTGATATGATGGTTGGAGCTTCCGCAGATTCTGTAATGATGGTTGAAGGTGAGATGGATGAAATTTCTGAAGAAGAAATGGCAGAAGCCATCAAATTTGCTCATGAAGCGATTAAAGTTCAGTGTGAAGCTCAAACAAGATTGAGAAAAGCTGCCGGAAAAACTGAGATTCGCGAGTATGAAGTTACCGAAGAAGACGAGGATTTAAAACAAAAAATATACGATGCTGTTTACCAGAAAGCTTACGATGTCGCTAAGCAGGGAAGCACCAAAAACGAAAGAAGCGAAGCTATTTCTAATTTAAAGGAAGAAGTTTTAGCGATGTTTTCTGAAGAAGAACTTGAAGAGAAACAAAAACTTATTAGTTCTTATTTTAGTGATGCTCATAAAAAAGCAGTACGAGACGTTGTTCTTAAAGAAGGAATTCGTTTAGATGGTAGAAAAACTACTGAAATCAGACCCATCTGGTGTGAAGTAGATTATTTACCTTCTCCACACGGTTCTTCTATATTTACCAGAGGGGAAACCCAGGCGCTTGCTACCGTAACACTAGGTACTTCTAGAGAAGCAAATCAGGTAGATCTTCCAACTCAACAAGGTGAAGAAAATTTCTACTTACATTATAACTTCCCTCCTTTCTCTACCGGTGAAGCCTATCCTATTAGAGGTACTTCCAGAAGAGAGATTGGTCACGGTAACCTTGCACAAAGAGCATTAAAAGGAATGATTCCTTCAGATTGCCCTTATACAGTGCGTGTGGTTTCTGAAGTCTTAGAATCCAACGGTTCTTCTTCTATGGCAACTGTTTGTGCTGGTACAATGGCCCTAATGGATGCGGGAATTCAGCTAAAAAAACCAGTTTCAGGGATCGCTATGGGATTAATTTCTGATGGTGAAGATTTCGCTGTACTTTCTGATATTCTTGGTGACGAAGATCACTTAGGGGATATGGACTTTAAAGTTACCGGTACTGCAGATGGTATTACCGCTTGCCAGATGGATATTAAAATTAAAGGACTTTCCTACGAAATTTTAGTAAAGGCACTTAAGCAGGCTCGTGACGGAAGATTACATATTCTTGAAAAATTAACCGATACGATTGCTGAACCAAATGCAAATGTAAAAGCACATTCTCCAAAAATTATTACCAGAAGAATTCCTGGAGATTATATAGGTGCTTTAATTGGGCCAGGTGGTAAAGTAATTCAGGAACTACAAAAAGAAACAAAAACAGAAATCGTTATTAACGAAGATCCTGTTACAGAAGAAGGTATTGTAGAAATTCTTGGTACCAGTCAGGAAGGTATCGATAAAGTTCTTGCTAAAATCGATTCCATTACTTTTAAACCAGAGAAAGGAAGTGTTTACGAAGTTAAAGTAATCAAACTTCTGGATTTTGGGGCAGTGGTAGAGTATATAGAAGCTCCAGGAAACGAAGTTTTACTTCATATTTCTGAACTTGCCTGGGAACGTACAAATAATGTGACCGATGTTGTAAACCTTGGTGATGTTATTGATGTAAAATATTTTGGTGTAGATCCAAAAACAAGAAAAGAAAAAGTTTCTAGAAAAGCTTTACTTCCAAGACCAGAGCGTCCAGAACGTAAAGAAGGTGGTGATCGTGAACACGGTAAACGTGAAGATCGCAAACCAAGAAACGATAGAAAATAATTCTATTAATTATCATATAGTATGAAAAAGGCTTCGAAAATTCGAAGCCTTTTTTATTTTTATTTTATTTTTTTGTTGCGAATCATTTTTACGCATTGGATTTATGGATTTGTTCCAAAAGCCCGTATTTACTACAAAATACTTCTTTTTATAGCTAAAATATTGGTCTAAGACAGCCATTTTAAATAACACCCACAAAAAATTGCGTAAACATTTTGTAACATTTTTCGGTCTTCTTACGTATAACTATATACAAGAGCTATTCACAATTAAAACCCAAGGAGAAGATAGATGAGACAACTTAAAATTACGAAGCAGGTAACTAACCGTGAAACTGCTTCGCTGGATAAGTATTTGCAGGAAATAGGTAAAGTAGATTTAATTACCGCAGACGAAGAGGTAGAATTAGCACAACGAATTAAAGCGGGTGATAACCGTGCCTTAGAGAAATTAACAAAAGCGAATTTACGTTTTGTTGTTTCTGTAGCAAAACAATATCAGAACCAGGGATTAACTCTTCCCGATCTTATTAACGAAGGAAATTTAGGACTTATTAAAGCTGCGAAACGTTTTGATGAAACTCGTGGCTTTAAATTTATATCGTATGCTGTTTGGTGGATTAGACAATCTATCTTACAGGCTTTGGCTGAGCAATCTCGTATTGTACGTTTACCGCTTAACAAAATTGGATCTATCAATAAGATCAATAAAACCTTTGCTTTCTTAGAGCAATCTCACGAGCGCCCACCAAGTGCTGAAGAAATTGCAAAAGAGCTGGATATGACCATTAATGACGTGAAAGAGTCTATGAAAAACTCTGGTCGTCACGTATCTATGGATGCTCCTTTAGTAGAAGGTGAAGATTCTAACCTATATGATGTATTACGATCTGGTGAGTCCCCAAACCCGGATAAAGATCTTCTTCATGAATCACTAAGAACAGAGATCGAACGTGCTTTAGAAACACTTACACCACGTGAGGCTGATGTTATTCGCTTGTATTTTGGATTAGGAGATCAACATCCTATGACTCTTGAAGAAATTGGCGAAACTTTTGATCTTACTCGTGAGCGCGTAAGACAAATTAAAGAAAAAGCGATTAGAAGATTAAAACATACATCTCGCAGTAAGATTTTAAAAACCTATTTAGGTTAAACATATTTAAGATGACAACAGTTTAGTGGTGGGAGTGATGACCCAACCATGAAAATAACTGTTCGTTTTTTGATTGATGAATGACCCCGGAGTGATGACCCGGGGTCGCTTCATTTTATAATATAACTTCACTCCTATTTTAGCATCAATTATTAAACTTAAATTAAAATTTATTGATTCTAATTGAAACTTACTAAATTAGCTGACTGATTTATGGTGCAGCATAGCTGCATTTATTTTTTATAATGGCATTACTTTTGACTACTATTGAAATAGAGAATAAAAGATATTTAAGATGACAACAGTTTAGTGGTGGGGAGTGATGACCCTAACCATGAAAATAACTGTTCGTTTTTTGATTGATGAATGACCCCGGAGTGATGACCCGGGGTCGCTTCATTTATAATAAATTGTAACAAAGATTTAATAAAATCCTTACAATTAATTCTTTAATTTTAGTCTTTAAACGATTTTTATTTAAACTATGGAAAGATGGGCAATCTGCTACGTAAGTACAGCTTCTCCTTATATTGAAGAAAAAGACATTGATAGTGTTCTCTCCTATACCGAAAATTGGAATATAGATCATAGCATCACTGGGATTTTATTATCTTCAGAAGGCAATTTTTTTCAGGTGATAGAAGGAGAAAGATCTATCATTAAAGAACTTTTCGATAATATTGCTAAAGATAGCAGACATCGAAATCTGATAAAAATTTTTAATAAAGAAATTAAAAACACTGAATTTAATGGTTATGAAGCTACCTTTCTATCGAAAAGAACCAGCAATTTATCACAGGATATTAGCTATCTCGATTATATTAAATGTTTAGATAATGCTTCCCAGAATACTGTGAAAAACATTTTAAAAGCATTTGTAGATTAAATCCTGATGGCACCCAATTTTTGAGGAATTATTCCTCATCTTCTCCATACACAAGATTTATAAAATCTTTTTTAGGCAGATCTCCAAAATAAAATCTCGTATCGATATTGGCTAAAAGCGACTCTATTTCTAGTTTTTCATAGCGGGCACCAATTAGTTTATTTTCGATATCTGATACAGGTTCTTTCCCAAAGAAATCCCCAAAAATCTTAAATTCTTCAATGTAGCCTTTATTTACAAAAATACGTAAATCAATCTCTCCTACTGGGAAACGCCTGGTACGCTGAATATTAAATTTAGGCGATCGCCCGTAATTCCAATCCCAGGCTTCATACTTCTCAGTCTTTAATTGGCGTACTTCTTCCCACTCCTCTGCCGTTAAATGATAAGTCTCGAATTCCTCGCGTTCTTCGTACAACCCCTTTAAAATAATAGTTCGGAAGCTTTCGATATCTAATGACTCCTCTAAAAATTCACTAATATTAGCCACACGACTGCGAACCGATTTATGTCCTTTAGACTGAATCTTGCTCATTTTTACCTGCAACGCCCGAGTGACCTCATCCAAATCTGAATCTAGCAATAAAGTACCATGACTAAACATTCTTTTTACACTACTAAACTGAGCATTTCCAGATATTTTTACGATCATTAACTACAATATCGTTCCTACCTTTTAACTCAGCCGGCACTCCCATTTTATTCAGTACTTTAATTACCGGCTCCGTAAACTTTCTAAAGTTATTTAAACTTTTAACATCATAATCTGTAATAAAACTAAAATTCAAATTTCCGAAATCATGGTATACCGCTCCACCTCCAGAAATTCTTCGTACTACTTTAATATTTTTTTCTTCAACATAAGAATGATTAATCTCTTCAAGCGTGTTTTGATTTCTACCGATAATAATCGAGGGTTCATTAATGTAAAACAACAGGTAATCCTGCCCTTCATCAAAGTTTCTTAGTATATACTCTTCTAGTGCCAGGTTTAAAAACGGGTCGTTATTTCCTTCATTTTCGATAAAAATCATGGTATTTTCCTTTAGTTTTTTTCAAAGATATTCAATTATAGGTCGATAGGGAAACCGTGAAAGCTTTTCCTCTAATTCTTTACGCTTCAAACATATTCTTAGTATTTTTGTTAGAGAAACATGCTGTTACAATGAAAGAAAAGATAATTGCCCCTTCCCTACTCGCCGCTGATTTTGCAAATCTGCAACGCGACATAGAAACCGTTAATAAAAGCCAGGCCCAGTGGTTTCACGTTGATATTATGGATGGTGTTTTTGTACCCAATATTTCCTTTGGAATGCCGGTGCTACAGGCAATTAACAAACATGCCAAAAAGCCACTGGATGTGCATCTTATGATTGTAGATCCAGATCGATATATAAAAGAATTCGCTGATCTTGGCGCCAACCATCTTACCGTACATTATGAAGCCTGCCCCCACTTACATAGAACATTACAAGCCATAAAAGCAGAAGGTATGAAAGCCGGTGTAGCGATAAATCCTCACACTAATGTAGATTTATTGAAAGATGTGATCAAGGATATCGACATAGTACTTGTAATGAGTGTTAACCCAGGGTTTGGTGGTCAAAGCTTTATTGAGCATACCTACCATAAAGTACAACGTTTAAAAGAAATGATTTTAAATCAGAATGCAGAAACCTTAATCGAGATCGATGGTGGGGTAACCAATAAAAATGCTTTAGAGCTAATAAACGCCGGCGCAGATATTCTGGTGGCCGGCAGTTATGTGTTTAAAGCCGAAAATCAATTAGAAACTATTAAAGAGTTAAAGCATCTTGCAAATTCATAACGATACTTACGACATTGTAATTATAGGCGGCGGTCCAATTGGGATTGCATGTGGTCTGGAAGCTGAAAAACACGGCCTCACCTATCTGATCCTGGAGAAAGGATGTTTGGTGAACAGCCTTTACCACTATCCTACTAATATGACTTTCTTTTCAACATCAGAAAAATTAGAGTTAGATGGCATCCCCTTTATAAGCAACAACCCTAAACCAAGAAAAGCTGAAGCTTTAGAATATTATCGCAGGATCGCAACGTCTAACCAGGTGAACATTCATTTGTTCGAAAAGGTTACGGAAGTAAAATCAAATTCTACTATAAAAGAAGTTATCACTACAAAAGGTTTTTATAAAGCAAAAAATGTGGTGATAGCCACCGGATTTTATGACATTCCAAATTATATTGGTGTGCAGGGAGAAGAACTCCCTAAAGTAGCGCATTATTACAACGATCCTCATTATTACGCTACTCAAAAAACCATTGTTGTTGGCGCTAGTAATTCGGCAGTAGATGCTGCTTTAGAAATTTATAGAAAGGGCGGTGAAGTGACAATGATTGTACGGGCCGAGGATATTGGGCCTCGTGTAAAATATTGGGTGCGACCAGATATTGTTAACAGAATAGAAGAAGGCAGCATTAAAGCCTATTTTAATTCTTCTATTAAAGAGATTAAAGAAAAAGAAGTAATTGTACAAACGTCCGATGGCGAGACGACTCTAGAAAATGATTTTGTGCTATTATTGACGGGATATCGCCCTAATTTTGAGTTTCTGGATAATATCGGAATCTCTTTAAAAGACGAAGATAAAAAAATCCCGATGTATGATGAAAATACCATGGAAACCAATATTCCCGGAATTTACCTTGCCGGAGTAATATGCGGAGGGATGGAAACGCATAAATGGTTTATAGAAAATTCCAGAATTCACGCCAAACTTATAGTCGCCGATATCATTGGATAATTATAACAGGGAATCCCAAATTAGGCAATTTAATTATTGATTTTTGCTGAATTTGGGATATTTTATTTTACATTAAAATGAACTATCTTTAGGTATTCATTTTTTCCCTATGCTACCCCAATGTCATATTCTAAACGGCGATGCCCTAAAGTATCAATTTCCTAAAGCCCTTAAAGGTAAATTAATTATAGCAAGGGAATGTTTCATAGAAGGGACTACAAAAGGAGATGATTTTGATAGCTTTTTTACAAACAGGGCAAATTTTATTTGTAAAAACTATGATGAAACTGAAGAAAATTATTTCAAAAACGTAAAATCTGAGTTTCAAAAAATTTTGGATATTAACCAAAACTGCGAGATCAATCTTTGGTTTGAACATGACCTTTTCTGCCAGGCTAATTTATGGTTTGTTACTTCTTTAATCATTGAAAATCCATCTTTAAAAACTATTTTCCTGATAATGCCAAAAGAGCATAGCCAATATGGATTTAGCAGATTAAGTGAAACAGAATTAACCTTAGCTTATAAGCATCGAAAATTGGTACATAATATTCTGGATTTTGCAAAGCTTTGGCGGTACTATCAAAATAACGAGCTAGGAAGACTAAAGCAAATGGCTATAAATCTACAAGAAGAATTCCCATTCATTCTTCCCGCCGTTGAAGCCCATATCGCCCGAATTCCGCAGGAGAATTATCCAGGACGTCCGGTAGCTTCTATCTTAAGTATTATGAATGAGCTACAAACAGATGATTTCACCCTTATTTTTAGGGAATTTTGTAAACGCGAAAGTATTTATGGCTTTGGCGATTTACAGGTTAAAAAACTTGTTGAGCAAGCAAGCGCTTATAAGTAAACAATAAAATAAGGAGACTGTCTTCTAGACTTGTTCGCAACAAACCTAAGAGACAACCTCCCGTATTACAACATTTGAACTATTCTTTAAATCAATACTAATTCTGATGAACTAATTATTTCGTTTCTATTCAGTAATTTTCCATAGAACTCTAAATCGTTTGTTTCACTTTTAAATGATTCGTCCAGCCATTCCACAGCTTTATTTACAGGAAAACTAAAGACTTTAATATTAGGATACCCCTCTGGTGATGATCCTTTATTAATACCTATTTCTATAGTTTTATCGTTCTTATTATAAAAAACGAACTTTGCTAAAAAGTTATGGCGTAACAAATCAATAAAATCCTGGGGTATTTTATCACAATCCCTGCACTCCTCAATATACTGATTTACCAATACCCGCAATGATGTTTTTATCTCCTCCGTTCTTAAATAAGATGCCATAATTTTATTTTTTTTGTTGTTAATACTCAGCGAAAATATGTTCAATCCATAGACTTAAAAAAGCATTTATGTAAGGTTTAACTCGAAGATATAAAATCTTCACAATATCGTTTTCGGAGGTATCTCAATTTTACCCTGTCTAAAATCAGAATAAAATAATTGCGTATTTTTTATAAACTTCTGAAATACAAATTCCTGATATTTTCAACATTAAATTATCATTTCGATAAAAATGGCTATATTCTCAAAAATTTTAATTTTTATTTTAACAGAATGAATAAAATAGTACTCTGGTCACTTTGCGCCGCGTTTGCAGGATTTCTATTTGGTTTTGATACCGTAGTAATTTCGGGAGCTGAAAAACAATTACAACAAATCTGGCAAAGCTCTGATGCGTTTCATGGCACCTATGTAATTGGTATGGCATTGTGGGGCACGGTAGCTGGAGCGGTTTTTGGAGGTATTCCTACCAATGCCCTGGGAAGAAAAAAGAGTTTATTTTTTATAGGAATATTATATGTAATTTCTGCATTAGGATCTGCTTTGGTAGATGACCCTATTACTTTCGGGATTTTCAGATTTATCGGCGGATTGGGAGTTGGAGCTTCCACCATCGCGGCACCAGCTTATATTTCTGAAATCGCTCCTGAAAAAGACCGGGGTCGCCTGGTTGCTTTCTATCAGTTCAATATTGTATTAGGAATGCTTGCGGCTTATGCGTCGAATTACCTTTTACGAGATAGCGGTAGCGAACCCTGGCGTTGGATGGTAGGTATGGAAGCTTTGCCAGCATTAATTTATACTTTTTTAGTACTGGTTATCCCGCAAAGCCCCCGTTGGTTAATCGCACAGGGTAAAATTGAAAAAGCTCGAAGTATTTTATCGAAAATTGATACTTCTAAAAACTTAGACGATAAGATTGCTGAAATTAAGCGGCAAGCCGATCATGGAAAATCCAGTCATGAAACCATTTTTATGAAAAAGTATCGTAAACCTTTGATATTAGCTTTTCTTATTGCCTTTTTCAACCAGTTCTCGGGAATTAACGCTCTTCTCTATTACGCCCCAAGGATTTTTGAAGAAGCTGGTTTAGAAGAAAGTGCTTCCCTGCTTAGCAGTATTGGTGTTGGTGTAACCAATATTATTTTCACCTTCCTGGCCTTATTTTTAATCGATCGCTTAGGGCGACGTACTTTAATGTTTATAGGTTCTATAGGCTACATTATTTCTTTATCCATGGTATCTGCCGCTTTCTTTTTAGATTGGGGCGGCATGAGTGTGCCTATCTTTATCTTTATTTTTATCGCCGCTCACGCTATTGGACAGGGCTCGGTTATTTGGGTTTTTATTTCTGAAATTTTCCCTAATCACCTACGTGCGGGTGGACAGGCTTTTGGATCGTCTACTCATTGGGTACTGGCCGCCATCATCCCTTCACTGGTTCCCGTTTTATTTGGTAGTATTGGTCCGGGATGGGTTTTTGCCTGCTTTGCATTTATGATGGTTTTGCAATTGTTGTATGTGAAATTTATGATGCCAGAAACCAAAGGCAAATCTCTGGAAGACTTAGGCCTGGGATTATCTGCAGCAGAAGAATAATTTATTCTTCATTATAAATTCCTTTGGTTGTCATTACAATTGGCTTGATAGTTCCATCATCATTGTATTCCATTTTTTCAATACAGACAGATCTGCTATAACTAGAACCATCGGTTTGAATGCCTCCATTATGATAAATAAAATACCAATCATTATTAAATGCTACGATTGACTGATGGTTGGTATTGCTATTCCCTGCAATTTCATTTAAAATCCCTTTATATTCATAAGGCCCCTCGATATCATCTGCCATAGCATAAGCTATTTTTTCTGGAAACCCAGTAGCATACGTCAGGTAATATTTGCCATTAGCCTTATGCACCCAGGGCGCCTCGGTAAATTCAAAACCATCAAAATCAATTTTCTTAATATCTCCTTCGATTTCGATCATATTGTCTTTAAGCCTGGCGTAATAACAAACTCCATTTCCCCAAAAAATCCAAGGCTGATCATCTTCATCGATAAAAATTGCAGGATCTATACACGTCCAGGAATGTGTAGAGGCGAAGCAATCTTCATTAGTTAATAATGGCTCTCCCAACGCATCTTTATATGGGCCTTCTGGTTTATCGGCTACGGCAACACCAATTCCATTCCAATTGGTACTAATATACCAGTAATACTTTCCATATCTTTTAGCAACGTGACCGGCATAGGCATCTCCACTGGTTGCCCATTCAAAATCGGTAATTTTTAATGGTACTGGATGTTCTTCCCAGGTTTTCATATCCTTAGTAGAAAACACGAGCCAATCTTTCATTTTATAACCTTGTTGCCCTCCTTCGTAATCATGCCCGCTAAACAACCATAACATATCACCTTCTACCAAAGCAGCCGGATCTGCTGTATATTTGTGGGTAAAAAGCGGATTTTGTGTAGGTTCAAAAATAAATGCAGAATCTGATTTTTGTTGTGCATGTAAGTTACCTCCATAGAGTATACATACAAATACGATAAAAAAAGTGTTTACTATTTTCATTCTCCTTCATTTAAAAGTTCTTTGGGTACACCACCCCATTTTTTTTGGAGTTTTTGTACTTCTTCTTTGGTAATCCCGATCACACTACCGTGACGTGGAAAAAAATCTTTTGTAAAGTTTTCTGTTTTTTCTGAAAAATTAAAAAGATCCTTGCTTCTCTGAAACTCGTAACGGCCACTGGAATATAGATCATACATCAGGATATACTGCTCACTATCATTTAGTTTAAAAACCGAAGAACCCTCTACAACTATATCTGAATTGGCATAGGAATCCAGATATTTAAAGTCTTCCCTCCAAGGTCCTTCTAAAGAAGTACTAACCGCCTGTTGTATACCATTTTTTATTTCTTCTCCCTTTTCGTTTTTAGTATTTCCTTTATAAAAAAGATGATAAATACCATCTTTATAAATAATATCGCCGTCAATTGCACCATATTTTGCCCGGAACATTAAACTAGGCTCACTTTCAAAACCGGTAAAATCTTTATTTGCATATGCACTATAGAAATCTAGATTATCCTGTCCTGAAAACCTTATGGTAAAATACACCAGATATTTATCGTTATCCTTATCATAAAATGTTTGCGGTGCCCACACCCATTGTACATTTTTAAAGGTATCAGGATATTCTTTTTGAAAATCTATGGCGTTAGCTTCCCAGTCTGTTAAGTTTTTGGAGTGCATTAAAACGATTCCAGGATTACTTCCCCAGCCATGTTTTATGGTAAACATATCTGTTGCTACTATAAAAAACTGACCATCATTTCTTAGAATATGAGGATCCCGAATCCCTCCAGAATTAGAAATAGTGTCTGAGCCTATAATGGGTTGGTTACTGTTTAAAGCTTTCCAGTTTTGGGCATCTGCGCTCACCGCAAACCTTAATTGTTCCTGCAGTTCTCCCTTTCCTGTTCCTTCAAAGTAGGCAAAAAGATAAGCATCCATTTTATCCTGAGCAATTGATAATTGCGAAAGGAATAACAGGACTAAAAAACCAAAGTTTAGCTTCATGAAGGTGTGTGTTTTAAAATTCAAAATCCCAATGACTGGCTAAATTTCAGCTTCTTTTTGAGTAAGATGAATTACAGCGCCATGTTTAGGAGAAGAAAAATTAGTGGCTTTCATTTTACCTTCATTAAAATGTCCCAGGTTTTTGAAATCATTAAAATCGGTAGTCTCCAAAAAACCAAAATTATGTGGTTGAATTCCGTATATATCATACATCAAGATCCATTTATCTTCACCAATAATTTTCCAAAGGTTTGGAGCTTCACTAGCCTCTGGCTCTTCATCGATCCATTTTTCCTGGTAGTTGTACCCCTTATTAATTTTAGAGGAAATCGCCTGCTTTATTCCCGGCGTACCATCATGTGGTGTATAAAACATATGAAATTGATCACCAATTTGGCTAATATCGGCATCGATATAAGAAACCTCTTTTGGATACTCAAAGATCAATTTTGGTGGACTCATCAAACTATCAAAATCATCGTTAACGTATGAATAGTACATCTGATTACGCTCATTCCCCATTCGCATGGTATAGTACAGCATCAATTTCCCTTCTTTTTGATCGTATATAGTCTCTGGCGCCCAGGCAGCACCAACTTCCTTTAAATCAGGAAAAAACAGATCTAAACGAACCTTCGCATTACTCCAATTTATTAAGTCACTGGATTTCATTAGTACAAATCCGCGATTGTTTCCCCATCCATATTTCTCACCATCACGCTGCCATTCGGTTTCTCGAATGCCATCACGTTTTGCAAAAATATGAAGATCGGTCATTGCCAGATAAAAATTGCCTTCTTGACCACGGTAAATATGAGGATCTCTTATCCCTTTTTGTTCAGCAATAGTATCTCCAGCAATTACCGCTTTTCCTTTATTGATATCTGTAAAACTTCTACCGTCTTTACTTAAAGCAAAATGCAGGCTATGATCATCATCTTTAAAATAAACCATAAGGTAAGCAGCCATTCTATCATTAAGTTCTTCGTTGGCTACTACCGCTTCTTCCCTGTTCCTCTCTACAGAATTTTCCCCGGAAGTTGATTGTTTACAAGAAACCATTCCGGAAAAGAGCATTGGCAAAGCAACAAAAACTGGCAAAAATCGCATCATTTATTGTAAAGGTGCTATTCCTTCTAAAGTTGGTTTAACTTCAATTACAGAACCATCTTCATTAAAAGTTAAGCTATCGATAGAAACTTCTCGATGAAATCCGGCGGCTCCTCCCATAGCTTCACCTTTAGGGCGTGTAAATCGATGATACACCAAATACCACTCGTCTTTTCCTGGCACCTGAATAACCGAATTATGACCTGTAGCTAAAATTTCTTTTTCTACATCTTTTTGAATCACAATATTATTTTCAGGAATACTGAGCGGCCCAAGCGGACTATCGGCAGTTGCGTAACGTACTTTATAATTTGGACTTCTTGTATCATCTTCAGCCCACATAAAATAATATTTACCGTTTCTAAAAAAGATTTCAGCACCCTCTCTAAACGTATTATCTGGTGTTAAAACTATAGGCTCTTTACTTTTAATTGTTGTCATATCATCATTAAGCTCTACAACGGCCAAAAACCCATTTCCCCAATACAGGTAATTTTTACCTGTTTGCGGATCTTCAAAAATATCCGGATCTATATTTTGTCCTCCATTTATTCCTCTTGGCTTCTCGGAAATTAATGGCGCTCCTGAATCTTTAAATGGTCCTTTAGGGCTATCTGAGACTGCTACCCCTACTTGCTGTCCCGCTGTAAAATAATAAAAGTACTTATACTCCCCATCGATTTTCTTCTCGATCATTGTTGGTGCCCACGCATTTCTACTAGTCCATTCAACATCTTTCTCTAAATCCAAAATTACTCCTTCATCTGTCCAGTTTACTAAATCTTCAGAAGAAAAGGTTTTAAAATAAGTTCCAGACCAACCATCAAAGCCATCGCTGGTTGGATATAAATAGTATTTTTTATCTTTTTCAGAATAAATAATTTCAGGATCAGCATAATAGCCTTCAACAACAGGGTTATTGGCTACAGCTACCGTTACCTTAAAACTTGTAGTCTTATCGCCATTGGAAACTTCATAAACAACGGCGCCATTAGAAAAATCCTGTGCCCCTTCAGGAGAAACTGCAACGCCGGGAAGTACTTTAAAATCAGGATTAAAACTGCTTAAATCTGTCCCATATTTTACAGGAAGATAAATCGTATTTTCATCGCTTTTAATGACAATATTATTGGTTTTTACAGCAGGATTTGAAGTACCTGTTATCCCCACCAGATCATTCGAAGGAAAAGCCTTTAATAAACGCTGTAATTCTTCAGTTGTAATGGGCATAACGGTACCATGTCTTGGATGAAAATCCATAGAAATATCTTCATCAATCACTTTGAAATTTTTAAGGTCTTTACTTTTTGTAAATTGACAAGTACCACTGGTGTACATATCATACATTAGAATATAATCTTCACTGTTGTTTAGCTTAAACACACCAGATCCTTCTACAGCTTTATCGGTTTGATCTACATTCCCCGGTTCAGCCTTATACCCTGAAGTTAAGGAATCTGAAATAGCGACCTTTATCCCTTTATCTTTATCTCCTTCGGTTTTATAGAACAAATAAAACTTGTTGTCTTTTTTAATAATATCGCCATCTATAGAAGCCTTTTCATTAGGGTTAAAAAACAACTGTTTCGGAGCACTTTCCAGTCCTGTAAAATCTTTGTTTACATAAGCGTAATATATTTTATCATAACTTCCCGGCTCTAGCATCGAGAAATAAACCATGTATTTTTTAGTTGCGGGATCGTAAATGGTTTGTGGCGCCCAAACACGCATTACCTCTGAAAATTCTGGATAGGTTTGTGGAATATCAATTATAGAACTGGACCAGCTTATCAAATCATCAGATTTCAATAACGTCATCGCTGTGTTTGTCCAACCTTTTTGGGATAAAAGATCTGTTACGACCATATAAAAACCACTACCATCTTCTTTTCTTAAAATATGAGGATCACGAACACCACCACTCCGGCTTATTGAATCTGAAGCAATAACAGGTTTGTTATTATTTAATGCGTAGAAGTTATAGCCATCATCACTTACGGCATAACGAATCGCCTCTTCTCCATCGCCATTCCCAGTAAAATAGGTAAATAAATACGCTGTATATTCTTTTTCTTTCTCGCCGCCTGCACATGAAAAAAGTATGACAGAACATAACAATAAGACAAAAAACCTTGAATTAAATAAGAATTTGATATTCATCGTGGTGGATTTTCAGATTTTAACAATTAAGTGTTAAATATACACTTTTTATTGAAATTAGAATAGTTATTCCTCAAACTTTATATTTATAACGACCAGCTCTCTTTCCAACGAATTACTGGTTTGTTGTTTTCCCACTCAATCGGTAACCAGATATAACGACCATCAATATGATTTTTGGGCCTCCAACGATCGGCCATAAAAATAAAGGTATCCTCCTTTCCCGCTACCGGTAATATAAAAGTACTCTGGGAAAAGAAAGTTTTATCGCCATCCTCTCCTTTTGCCGGATTTCCTAATTTCTCCCACGGGCCCATGATAGATTTAGCGCGAAAAGATCTTGCTGCATTGGGATCCCAACCGGTTAAACCTGATGTGATCATATAATAATACCCGTCTTTTTCAAAAACTGCAGGCGCTTCATTTTGCCCCCCTGGTTGCATACGTACCCATTCCCCTGTAAAATCAAGATAATCATCTGTTAATTTTGAAATATGCAGCGTTTGATTTTCCTCTGAAGAGGTGATATGATATGCGGTACCATCTTTATCAATATAAATGGTCATGTCACGAGACATTTGTCCTTTTTCAAAATCACGGCGAACAAACATCCCCTCATCTAAAGCTTTTTTCCATTTTGGTGTCCACCATTCTTTTGGGTCGCCATCTTTTGGTGTTTCTTTCCATACTTCCTTAAAATTTTTTGGCCATTCACCAGCATTTGGACGATACGATTTCAAATATGTAAATGGTCCGGTGGGAGAATCACTGGTAGCTACCCCGGTTCGGGCTGCGGCGTAGCCTTGTCCTTTTAATTCCAGATGAAACCACATTACATATTGCCCCGTTTTTTCATTGAAAACAACTTTTGGACGTTCCATCACACTACCTGAAGTAATTTCAGAATCCGGATCTTTAGCCACTGAAAGAGCAACTCCTTCATTTTTCCAGTTATATAAATCATCTGATGAGTATACAGTAATCCCTACTCTGGCCAAACTGGATTTTCCTTTGTGCTCTCCATACCAGTAATAAGTACCGTCTTTAAACATGATGCCACCTCCGTGTGCATTAATGTGATTACCATCAGTATCTTTCCAGATTTCACCAGGATAAAATGCCGTATAGTTAGGAGCCTTAGATTGTGCTTTTCCGTTGATACTGAACAAAAACGCAGTTATAATAAGGAAGTATTTCAAATTCATAGTTTTTATTTTTTGAAGGATTAATGAGCGTGATCTATAGGAATGTTTTCCCCTCCCCATATTTTCTTTTGGGTCCATGGTTGTGAGGGTGATGTCCAGAATTCATCTTCAGGAGAAAGCCCTAATACAAGAAAAGCTTCTGTACATAAATAAAGACTTCCAGTTGAGATATAGCCTTCTCCAATATTATTTTGATGCCCTACAAGTCCCACCTGAAGCCAACCTTCTTTATCGAAGGTTCCTTTTGCTTTAATTTGTCTTTTTATCATGGTATATAAAGCTGATCTAACCTGAGAAGGTGCTATCTCTTTACTTAAATTTTTCCATAAAGCAACCTGAGAAAGTGATTGAAAAGCACCAAAACGATAGGCTAAAGATCTACCAATTGGCGGATATGTTCCGGTAGGGGAAATTAATCGCTCCTGGATGCTGGCATACCTTTGCGCTCTTTGCTGCACTTTTTTAAAATCTTCTTTTCGACCAACTCCGGCTTCATCCATCACTTTTAGAATGTCCAATAGCATTGGCTGAATCACGAAACTATTATAGTAATCCCAGTGAAAATCTGGGCCATCACCATACATCCCATCGCCCAGATACCATTCCATATGTTTATTTATGGGGTAAGTAAGTCGAACCATATCTGCCTTGCCATCAAATTTTAGTAAAGCGGCTTCGATCATTCCTGTAAAAAGTAACCAATTACTGTAGTAAGGTTCGATATCTCTAGACGATTTTAGCGCTTTTATAACATTCTTTTTTGTGGTTTCTGAAAGTGGCTCCCACAACTGTTTTGGCGCTCTAAGTAAACCCTGAGCAAAAAAAGCAGCATCTACCAAAGGCTGGCGATCTTTATTAAAATTCATAAAATCTGCCGATTCGGGATCGGTCGCTTTATCAATAGCCAGTTGCGCTAATTCGATATATTTTTTTCTAAATTTTCCTTCTTTAGTATCATCTGGTCCAAGCTCCAACCAGGGAGCAATCCCCGATAAGGTTCTTCCAAAAGCCTCTAGATAAGTTACATGAGTACGATCATCCCAGGCACCAGGTGAACGTTCTATAGGCATACTTTCTTTTAATTTTCCTTTAGCCAGATTACTTAAAACAGGATCTGCTATTTTTACTAAGGAATTCACATAGAATTCTCGTACTTCTTTAGGAGAAGACTCTTCAACTTCCTGAGCACATAGGTTCAGGCTGATAAAAAGTAAACTAATTAAAAAACTAAGATTGGATATTTTCAACATAAATTATTTTTTCTGGTAGACTCTTACATAATCAACCTCATATTTCCTTGGAAAAGTAGTAGCCGAAGGATCACCGCCATTACCTCCTATAGCAAGATTCAGTAAAATATAATGCGGTTGATGAAAGGGATTAAACCCGTCTGGATTCTTAGTTTCAGAAAGCGATATCGTGTTTAGCAATTCGTCATCCAGATAGATTTTAATAAAATCTTTAGTCCACTCCATTTTCCACACATGAAACTTCTCCGCCCATTTTGGATCTTTTTTCAGAAATTTTGAAAAAGGAATTTTCTCACTATCCCAAGACACATAAGAGGTTGCTCCTTTCCATGCGGCATTGGCCAAAATTGCAGGTTTCTGGTCGACCAAATAATATTCCATAACATCAATCTCTCCATTAGAAGGCCATCCTTTTTCTATACCAAGAGTCCAGATCGCCGGCCACATTCCCATTGACGTATCGATCTTGGCTTTTACTTCTAAAATACCGAATTGAAAATCGAATTTACCCCTAGTATTTATGCTTGCTGAAGTGTATTCTGCAAATTCCCTGCTTTCTTTCCAATTGTTACTTTCAGGGTTAAAGCGATCATTTTTTACTGATTCTTTTTTTCCTAAAATGCTCAGGTTGCCGTTTTGAATAATAGCATTTTCAGATTGATACCATTGTAATTCTTCATTCCGCACAAAACCATTTTCATAGCTCCAAAATTCAGGATTTGGTTTATTTCCTTCTTCAAACTCATCAGCCCAAAGCAATTTATATCCATTGGGAATAGCACTATGATGCTGAGCAGCACAAATTCTAGAAAATAGTATTAAAATCAGTAAAATCGATACTTTTTGTAGCATATTCTATTATTCTGAATCAAAAATGACAATACGAAAGGAATCGCAAAGACTGTTTATTTTAGCTTCAACCAATTATTCATTATCAAGTAAACTACCTCAGGCAAATCCATGAGTCAGTTATTAAATTTATTTCTCCCCTCGGGATCTTTCCATTGATGTATTTGATCTCGATTATTAAGTAAACTATCCCCAAAGGAAATTAATCCATGTTAGGGGATAGTTCCCAACTCACACTGTAATATCATTAGAATCTATTTTAGAGTCTAACTCTTAAACTTAAGATTCCATAAAGTTTCTTATTGCTATACCAATTTTAACTACTAGTCTATTAAAGAAATAATATAGGAATATTGATAACTATTATCTTCCAATCGGTACTGTTGATGCGGATACCGTCCCCAGGAATCATCACCACCAAGGCCGCGCTGCTTGAGATCGATATGTAAAAACACCTTATCCTGAACCGTAATATCGGTAGGGTGACGTTGGGCTTTCCATTCCCCCGGATCCAGATCCTCTGTCGATACATTCAATGCGCTAAAGCCCAGGGGTTGTTCCCCGGTAATCTGTAACCCGGCTCCCTTTTTATTTTCAAGTCGAATCCATCTCGCATCAGTTTTATACCCTGCTTCCTGCGGACGAATATACTCCCAGGTAAACTGGTT
>NZ_JBSXOK010000062.1:0-142206 GCF_056859415.1 Zunongwangia sp. L-65 | reverse complement strand
TAGATATCAAGGGGGAATCAATGAGGAAAAAACTTAAAAATAAATAGTAAATTTAACCACAGTAGAATCGATTTTGCGCACTTAGTTTGCTATGCTCACTTTCATCCGGCGCACGTGGTTCACTATGGCCGGCTCATCCAGTCTGGGATCAATCGGCAATATTTATTGAGGATCTGTACAGTTATGATTCTTTAAAACCTGTACTTACGAGGTATCTTAACAAAAGTAAACCTGATTTTACAAAGCTTGAGAAGCAAAATTTGACAGTGACCCATCGCTTTGGGAAGCGTTTATCAAATGTATTGCAGCAGTATGTATATCCGGAAGGTTTCAGTTCAGGTCTTTCAACAGAAACAGATATAATTATTCTGGATGTTAAAAATCCTGCTCAATTTAGAAATGGTACCCGAAAAAATGAAAGTGAGATTAGAGCTATAAAAGATTTGGTCACTCAGAACTTTAAGACGGATAGTAATATGGCTATACTCGCCCCTTATGCTGCTCAGGTTGGTGGTTTGGCTCGTGCCTTACCCGACTTTAATCGCGAAAATAAAATACTTACCGTACATAAGTCACAAGGACAGGAATGGGATACGGTAATTTATTCTGTTTGTGATATAAGCAATGGAAAAAAACCTTGGTTTACCGATTCTACAAATGCAATGTCATCAGGTCTTAACAACATCAATACCGCAATTAGTAGGACCAAAAAGCAATTAATCATTGTATGCGATAAAGACAGTTGGTTATTTATAAAGGGGCAACTGATAAATGGAATATTAGAAGTAGCAACGGAGGTATTATAAAGATTTAATTATACGTATTTATGGATTACAACGAAAATATACCCGCGTACTATTGCGTAGGTTTTCATTATTATGGCACGAAAGAGACCAATCAACTTAGTAAATTTTTAGAAGAGGGGATTTGGGTTAATGGATACGATACTAAGTTTATCAATAATACAAAGCGGGTACCGGTAGGTGCGGCAATAGCAGCTAAGACCACCTATACGATGAAAAAAGAAGGGCGTACGATACCCGTTCTTGAAGTACACGCGCGGGGTATTGTAACCGGTAATCACAATGATGGTAAAAAATTAGAGGTGAATTGGGAACCTGATTTTCAACCTGTAAAATTGATAGGACAAGGAGGATATAGAAATACCATCAGTAGAGTCTGGAACAAAAATGCTATCGAAAAAATATTCTTGAATAACAGGAACCAAGAGGTTTTTGATAAAATTGAGGAATTTGATATTCCTTTAAATCAAATATTATATGGCCCTCCAGGTACAGGAAAAACCTATGAAACTAAAGAACTTGCCGTATCCATCGCAAAACCAGATTTCTCTTATGATCCTGAAAGTAAATTCAGTTATAGAGATCAGATAAATAAAGCATATCACGGGCTGGTTGAATCGAATCAGGTAGCCTTTACTACATTCCATCAAAGTTTTGGTTATGAGGATTTTGTAGAAGGTATTAAGCCTGAAACCAATGAAAAGGAAGAAGTAATTTACAAAGTAGTACCTGGGGTATTTAAAGAATTATGTGAACACGCGGAGGGGGGTAGTGAAACGGTAGAACAGGCTATTGAAAAGTTTAAAGCTAAAATAGAGAGTGAAGGCGAACAAGTTTTACAAACGAGTAGAGGTAAGAAATATAGGGTGGGGTATAACGGAGGTACCACCTTTAGAGTCAATCCAGAGAATAGTGTTAATGAACAACCCGACTATCCCGCTTCTATAGATTTTATAAAAAAGTTGTATATCGGTAAAGATACCAGTGGGATGTATAACCCCAGTTATGTAAAGAGCATTCTTCAGCATTTAAAAGATAATTACGCTTTAAAAGATAGTAAGAAAGCCAAGCAAACCAATAAAAATTATGTGCTCATCATCGATGAAATCAACCGGGGCAATGTATCAGCCATTTTTGGAGAATTAATAACCCTTCTTGAACCAGATAAGCGCAAGAATAAAAAGGAAATGATTGAGGTTACTTTACCTTATTCTAAAGAACCGTTTTCGATACCTTCTAATGTATACATTATAGGGACTATGAATACCGCAGATCGCTCTGTTGAAGCACTCGATACCGCTTTAAGGAGAAGATTTTCATTTCAGGAGATTATGCCTAATCCTGATTTATTAAAACCAGAGCGCATATACTGGGAATTACTATGGCAACATAAAGAGAATGCCTGGCATAGTGCCATTTATAAACCTAAAGAAGAACAGTTTTTAAATTTTGTTGGTGCGGATGATGATCTGTATAACCAACGAAAGGATATTTGGCAGCGAATGGTTAAGGAGGATATGGACGAAAAACAGATAGCTTATTTTGAAGGATTTAATTTTTCAGGGATAAGGCTAGATATCATTCTTAAAATTATTAATAAGCGTATCGAGTATTTGCTAGACCGTGATCATACTATTGGACATTCTTATTTCTTTGAAGTTTATAGTGCAGGAGATATGCAGCTTAAACTCCAGGAAGTTTTTCAGAATAAAATTATACCCTTACTCCAAGAGTATTTTTATAACGATTATGCTAAGATTGGTTTGGTTATAGGTGAAGAATTTATTGAAATAGAAAACTATGATGCCCAAGCTATATTTTCAAAGTCAAGAACAATTGAAGTGAAACAGGAAGCTACTCGTTATGTACTTAAGCCTTTTGATGAAGTTGATTTTGATGCTGCAATTCAAGAGCTAATGGGTTATGAATAAAACGAATTGTATTCAGGTATTTGAATATCAAACCTTACGAATAAACGAAGTGCAGGATGATGTTATTTTTGAACAGAAGCATTTTCGAGCACTCGTCAAACTAAACGAAATACACGGGAATAAGTACTTTACGGTCGGTCTTGACAAAATTACTTTTAAACACTATGTAGGTGTGTTGCAGGTGGATGATCTTTGTATCGAAATCATGCCTAAAGCAGATCGTAGCGCTACTGATACCGGTCTTTGGCGCGATGTGCTGATCGATATGCTCAAAGCTACCCGCAAGCTTAAACTAAATCAGGTGGATCACGCCAATGTTACTAAGCAGAGCAAACATCTACTTGATATTTATTTTGAGTGGTATCTCAATGAGGTACAAAAACTTATCCATCAAGGACTGATAAAAAAATACTACCGCAAACAGGGTAATTTAAATACTTTAAAAGGGAAGTTGGTTTTTGCCAAGCAAATCTCGCAAAACCTGGTGCATAAAGAACGTTTTTATACCGAACATCAGGTATATGATAAAGACCATTTGATTCATCAAATACTACAGCAGGCATTGGGTATCATCGAGCAATTTACCCGTGGCGGTTACCTGTACGGCAAGTGTAAATCCATACAATTGGATTTTCCCGAGGTGAAGTCTATTCAGGCTACTGCGGCAACTTTCAATCAATTGGTGATATGCCGTAAAGAACAAGCTTACGTTACCGCTTTAGAAATAGCCCGACTCATCATCCTCAATTTTGCTCCCAATGTACAAAGCGGTAATGAAAAAATGATCGCCTTGCTTTTTGATATGAATAATCTGTGGGAAGAGTATATATTGGTTGAGCTTAGGAAAGCCTATAGGGATAGTGATTATCGGGTATTAAGTCAATGTAGTAAATCGTTTTGGAATGGTATCCATATACGTCCGGATATTGTGATTATGAAAGGTGATAAGACAGAGTTAATCATTGATACCAAATGGAAAATGGTTCACAATAATAAACCAAGCACTAATGATTTACGACAGATGTATGTATATAATGAATATTGGGAAGCCCCAACAGCTATTTTGTTATATCCTACAAATGAAGAAAAAAAATGGATGGTAGAGCATTTTGAAAATATAGAAGAACGAGAAACCCATCATCGATGTGGTTTAGGTTGGATTAATATTATTAAAGATGGAAGTCTCAATAAAGATATTTGGAAAGGCCTATTAGAATTATTACCTAAAAACGTAAATTCAAACTAGCTATTTAAATTAGGTTATAGTAAAACAGCAAACCAATGAAAAATTTACTTTTAATCCTTACTTTTTTGAATTCCTCAATCACCACGGCGCAATGCTTAGACGATTTTTACAGGAAGTGACGAACTTTTCTTCTGCTGTCATAACTGGTTAGTTTACGACCTTCTCTTTCAATTTCAAGATATGTTCTCTTTATTTCAAATAATTAAATAGTTCTATAATCGGAACTTTTAATTCTCGAGCGATTTTAAATAAAGTTTCAAAAGTCGGATTAGTATTTCCTCTTTCAATTTCACCAATCGTCTTTTTTGCGTTTCCTGTTCTCAATCCTAATTCTTCTTGAGAAATAGGCTTATTTGTGCTTGGATCGATAACTTTTTTTCTGAGTTCAGCAATTCTCAATCCTAGCGCTTTTTTCTCTGTTATGAGCTTTTTATCTGACATTAGGATAAAAGTCACATTTTCTAAAACAAAAAAAGGATACATATATGTATCCTTTTTAGTTTTTTTACTATATTTGAGTATCACTAAGCAATGATGTAATCATTTACATAGCATCTATTGTAAATAGAAACTCTATAGCACTATTCTTTTCGGGCAGTATAAGACTTGATTTAATAATGATATAAACATAAAACCAAACCTATAAGAAGAAACCAGCGTTTAATGAATTAGCCATTTAGTCTAGGCTAGAAGCCAGAAAGCCTTCCCTTAAGCTATATAAGCCTTTCCCTAAGTTTAACGGCTTTTTTGGGAAGGCCTATGGTTTCAAATTAGTTAAAGACAAACAAACCACAGTAAATTATGAAAACTATACTCCACACCGCTAGGCTCCTATTAGTTATCAGTACAGTCCCTGTTCGAAGATCCCATCCAACATTAAAAACTGTTGGCTATGGAACGTGAGTTTAAACTTTTAAAAGAAGGGCATCCTGATGCCATGGAGTTTATTTATGCCCGATATCAGCATAAGCTCTTTTGGATGGGGAAGCAGCTAATTAAGGATGAATTTGTTATTGAGAGCATTCTTCAGGATACGTTCCTAAAATTATGGGAGAAAAGAGATCATATAGAAGATCCTAAACATATGCTCTACTTCCTTCTTCATGTGATGAAACGGGATTGTAGCTATTACTATATCCGACCCAGGAATAATTTTCACCGGAACATCAACAGCTTGGATAATTACGAGAACTACCAGGAATATATACATGGCTATGACCCGGAGTCAGAAGATGAGCATCTAAAAGATCAGGAAGTCAACCAAAAAGCTCTTGACCGAATAAGGTGTGTTTTTCCTTTACTCAGGCCGGAAAGAAGATATCTAATTGAACTCTGCTTAAAATACGGTTTTCAGTATAAAAATATTGCTGAGCTTATGGGAACAAGCACTACCTATACCAGTAATGAGGTAAAAAGAGCGATTGACGATATTAAAAAGATTATTCACCAAGGGAGCAATTTGGGTTCAAAACCTGATCAAATTCAAGTAAAGAAAAATACTAGAATAACCAGGGAACAAGAAAAAGTCTTACAGCTACGGAATGAAATGCACTATTCTTTTGCGGCTATTGCAGAAGAATTGCAACTATCCCAAAAAGAAGTCCACAAGGAATTTGTGACTGCTTATAAGCTTTTACAAAGTAAACACAAACAACAACAATCTGCTTAATCATGGGAAAAGAAACTATAAAACTTACCCGGAAGATCCAGTTGCTAGTGGATGCACCTACTAAAGAAGAAAGAAAAGAGGCTCTTGATACCCTATACCGTTGGCAAAACCGAAGCTATAGGGCGGGTAACCTTATTGTTACTCACCAGTATATTCAGGAAATGATTAAGGACTTTTTTTATTTATCGGAAGGTATAAGATATAGGCTGGTGGATGAAAAAAAAGCTGAAGATGGCATACTCAATCGTTCAAAGAGCAATTGTACCTACCGGGTGGTATCTGATCGTTTTAAAGGTGAGGTCCCAACCAACATTTTAGCCAATATGAATTATAATATCATGAATAATTTTAATAAAAACTTGGTACAATATAGGAGGGGAGAGCGCTCGCTTGCAAATTTTAGAAGGGATATTCCTTTTCCATTTGGAACGATAGGTATTCATGGATTATCCTATAAAAAAGAAAAAAAAGCATTTTGCTTTCGTCTATTTTCCATCCCTTTTAAAACCTATTTAGGCAAGGATTATACTGATAAACGAAGCTTACTGGAACAGGTAGTAGCCGGAAACATAAAGCTATGTACTTCTAAAATTCAGTTGAAAAAAGGAAAAATTTATTGGTTGGCCGTATTTGAAGTCGCGAAAGAAAAGCATAACCTAAAACCGGAAGTCATTGCAGAAGCTTCCTTATCCCTTGAACATCCTATTATAGTAAAATCCAGAAAAGCAACACTTAGTATCGGCAGTCGGGAAGAGTTTTTATATAGAAGATTAGCCATACAGGCTGCTTTAAAAAGGGCGCAAAATGCTACTGCCTATTGCAAATCTGGAAAAGGTCGTAAACGCAAAACAAAAGCAGTAGAGAGATTTCACGAAAAAGAAAAAAACTATGTAGGTAACCGCTTGCATGTATACAGCCGAAAGCTTATTGATTTTTGTATTAAACATGAAGCCGGGACACTTATTTTATTAAATCAGGAAGATAAAATGAAAATTGCCAAAGAAGACGGATTTGTTTTAAGGAATTGGAATTATTATGAGCTGATGACCAAAATAAAATACAAAGCCGAAAAAGCCGGAATTGAACTTATCGTGGATTAAATATGATAATGAGGGTGCTTGTACACCCGTGAGGTGAGGTTTGGAATAACACTCACTAAATGCAGGCAGCATATACAACAAAAACCTTCCCTTTTTTTAGGCATTGAGGCATGAAGGATGAAGAGAACTGGAATTATGACAAATGAGAGCATGCTAAAATGAAAATGGAATTGCGTAAAGTCGGTTTTGAGATTATATTGGGGTTCAAGGTGGAACCTATTTTAAAGGAACAAAAACTTTTCTGTAGGAAGAAAAGATCGTTTCTTTAAATCCATGTTACTAGTTGAAGTAGGGGTGAAGAAGTTTTAGGAATCTTGATAAATAAAAACGAGGCAGATTCTTAGATCTGCCTGTTTTCTAATGGATTTTTTTTGGTACAACTAATTCACCAAAAAGCTTTCTTCTAAATCTTTAATTAAAATTTTGAATTCTCCGGGTTCCAAAATACTCTCGCCATGGTTATCGGCATATTTTAAATCATCGGTAGAAATAATAAAGTTGATGGTTTTGGATTCTTTAGGGGCTAATTCGATTTTTGTAAACCTTCGTAAGCGTTTTACATCGGGTGTGATTTTGCTGGCATACAAATCTGAGGTATAAAGCTCTACCACTTCTTTCCCTTTACGATTTCCAGTATTCGTCACTTTAACAGAAATTTCCAAATCTTCTCCTGCTCCAATTTCGGTTTTATTGATTTTTAAATCTGAATAACTAAAAGAGGTATAGCTTAAGCCATCGCCAAACCGGTATTGTGGATTGTAATCGGCTTCATAATTATAAACCCCTTCGGCTTTCTTTTGCTCTTCGGAAGGTTTATGAATATAACCAATTGTAGCATTGGGATAGCGTGGGTAGGTATAAGGCAACTTCCCGGAAGGGTTTACCTCACCATATAAAATATCGGCTAGCGCATCGCCCCCAAAATTTCCTGGCAAATAGGTTTGTACTACCGCTTGCATAGCTGGTTCAATCTGGCTAATAATTCGTGGTCGGCCTTCATTCAACACTAAAATTACAGGAGTTCCAGTAGCAGCTACTTTTTTAGCTAATGCTATCTGATGTTCGTTTAAGTATAAATCATTGAGATCTCCGGGTTTTTCGGTATAGGTATTTTCTCCTAAACATAAAATAACTACATCTGCTTTTTTAGCTTCAGCAACCGCTTTTTCTAACTGATCTGGAGCTTGCTCATAGTATTTTCCGTCCATTTTATAACTAACTCCGGGAACATAGGTAATATTCTTTTTCTTTCCTTTTTGCTGAAGCGCTTCGAAAATCGTGTTATATTCCTGCGCATACTCAGGAGTTTTTTCACCTTGCCAAGAATACGTCCACGCTCCATTTAAAGTTCGCATAGTATTAGCATTAGGTCCAGTGACTAAAATCTTGGTATTCTTTTTTAAAGGAAGAATATTTTCTTCGTTTTTTAATAAGGTAATCGATTCTGCTGCGGTATGGTAAGCTGCTTTTTCAAATGCTTCACTACCAAATTCAGGATAATCTTTAGGATTTGTGGTAGGATGCTCAAATAAATTCAATGCAAATTTTACACGTAAAATTCTTCGTACCGCATCATTAATTCGTTCTTCTTTTACTTTTCCTTCGTTCACCAATTCTACCAAATTATTGTAAAAAACTTCGTATTTGTAAGGAACCATCGACATATCGATTCCGGCATTTATCGCCATCATCACTGCTTCTTTATCGTCTTTAGCAATTCGATCCCGGCGATTTAAATTTTCAATATCTGCCCAATCGGTTACCACTATTCCTTTAAAGTTTAATTCATTTTTCAGCAAACCAGTCAATAAGTTTTTATTAGCGTGTACCGGAATTCCGTTAATAATACCACTGTTCACCATCACCGTATGTGCTCCGGCGTCAACCGCCGCTTTAAATGCCGGTAAATGATATTCGCGTAAGGCTGAAGTTGGAATATAAGAAGGTGTTCTATCTTTTCCTGAAGTAGCTGCGTGATAGCCTAGAAAATGCTTCAGTGAACTAGCTACGTGTTCAGGATTTGAAAGGTCATTATCTTCCCCCTCATAACCATTGATCATTTCTACGCCTAATTCTGAAATTAAATAAGGATCTTCTCCAAACGATTCCCAAATTCTAGGAAATCGAGGATCCATCCCTAAATCTAATACCGGAGAAAAATTCCACGAAATACTACTGGCTCTAGTTTCGTAAGCGGTAACTTCTGCGCCTCTTCTTACTAAATCCCGATTTCTGGTAGCAGCCTGCCCTATTTGCTGTGGAAACATCGTTGCGCCCACGGTATAGGTGGCACCGTGAATCATATCTACTCCGTATAACACGGGAATTTCTAATCGATCTTTTAAGGCTGTTTCTTGAATCTGACTAATTAATGAATACCATTTTTGCGGTGTGAGGGCACGGTTATTAGCGGTATTTAAAACTGAACCAATATGATAATCGACCAAAGCTTTATTTAACGAATCTTGATCTAATTCAAAAGGTTCGTAACTGGAATAAATATCTTCTCCTTTAGTGATGACATCTAAGGTAATTTGGGTCATCTGCCCTACTTTTTCTTCGATGGTCATCTTATCGATTAACGACTCAATTTCTTCATCGTGAGCGGTACTGTTTAGTTGTGCTTGGACTAAATTTACAAGGCATAAAAATACTCCTAGCAATAATGAATTTAATTTCATAAAGTTTATAGTTTTTGGGGATTTTTAAATGGCATATGTACCAACGGATTGTGCTGGTAATTTCACTTCGAGCGTTTCTTTTTCTAATTGAAGCAGAAAGGATTGTTCTTTTTTATTTTTATTCTGTACAATCACTACAATCTTACCTTTAGGAGTGCTAAAAGCTACATTTGGTAAATCTTTGAGTAGGTTAGATTCAATTCTTACAGAGCCCGGAGTTACAAATTTTGAAGCCTGAGCTATAATATAATATGCCGGTTCTCTTATAACTTTATCACCTTCAATAGTGATAGCGCCTAAACAACGATCACAACCACCCCGATCGGTATGGGGCTCTTGATTTTCGTCGGCAGCAAGGTTCCACTCCAAAACTGTTTTACACCAGTTTCTGGTAGCTCCAATAATTAAATTTTCGGTATGCCAATTCATTTCTTTGGCAAAATCACCGGGAGCTCCTACCCATTGTTCGGTGAAATACAAATTTTTATCCGGGTGCGCTTCGTGTACTTTAGAAATAGCATCAACTTCACCACCGTATAAATGAAAAGCAGCACCATCAATGTATTTTGCAGCCACAGAATCGTTTAAAATCGTGATAGGGTAATCGGGACGATCGGCATTATGGTCATAAACAATAATCTTGGTGTTGATATTATTTTCTTCGAAAACCGGTCCTAAATGACTTTTTACAAATTCTTTTTGCTGTTCAGCTTGCATTAACAAACTCGGATTGTTACCGGGATGCAAAGGTTCGTTTTGTACCGTAATCGCATCAATAGTAATCCCTTCAGCTTTCATAGCTTCAATATATTTTACAAAATACCTGGCATAACTATCGTAAAATTCTTCTTTTAAGCTTCCACCGCGGGTATCGTTATTGGTTTTCATCCATGTTGGTGGTGACCAAGGAGAACCTAAGATTTTAATATTCGGCTGAATTTTAATAATTTCTTTTAGCACCGGAATTAAATGAAGGGTATCGTTTGCTAAAGAAAAATGCTCGAGGTTTTTATCGGTTTCACCTTCTGCTAAATCATCATAGGAAAATGGTGCTTCGTCTAAATCTGAAGCGCCAATACTTATACGTAAATAGCTCACTCCAATACTACTAGCATCTCTTCCAAATAATTCTTTTAATAAAGCCTGACGTGCATCATCCTTCATGTTGTGGATATGCATCGCGCTACCACCGGTTAAGGTATACCCAAAGCCATCCATTTCCTGATAGGTTTTCCCTGGATTAATTTGAATGACCGGTAGTTGTTCTGAACTTTTACTTTGGGTTTGATAAAGTTCACTTTCGGCTAATAATTGGGATTGATCGAGTGTCGTTACATAAACCTTGCCTATCGGTGTATTTTCTTCTTTAGAGGAATTTGTGTTAGAATCTTTACAAGAATGCATACTGACCATTAGTAAAAATCCTAAAGCTACTCCTGTATATTGTTGAAGTATTTTTTTCATTGTTGATGTAAAATACCTAAGCAGATGATTGGCTAAAGTCATCTGCTTAGGAAAGTTTAAGGAAATTAATTTTTATTCGGCTATAATTTCAAAAGTTGCATTGGAGTAGGTAGAATCTACAGTGATATTAGCTTGATAGCTTCCTGATTGCGTGATAGGGTTTAAATCGCCACCACCATTTACTAACGCTCCACTCATCACTGAATTATCACCGCCTTCAGGAGTACCAAACTGTACGTCCCAAGGCGAATTAAATTTTAGGTTGTATCCTGCTTCTAAATTTTGGGTAGTTGTGAATTGCATAGGATGTACATAAGTCATTGCAAATTCATTACGACCATCCCAATTACTTGGATCCCAATGGAAAAGTTTAAGGTTGTAATATTGCCAACTTCCACTTCCTGTTGCAAAATTAAAAGTTAGTTTATACGCCTGATCATGATCTACGCTAAACTCACCTGGCCCTTCTACAAAGGACATTCCGGCAGCAACACTATCACCATCAGGGCTATCGGTAGCGCCAATGATATTCGAGGTGAAATAAGAAGTACCCGTACCATCTTCCGCACTATTTAGGGAATAACTTACTCCGGCTTGTAATGGAAGGTATGCTGAAGTGAACGTATCACCCTCTAAAGAGAATTGAGCAATCGAAGTTCCGTTTTCTAATAAAAACAAACTTGGAGGGGTTTCTGAAGGAGCACTTAAATTACTCTCTAAATTATAAGTGTAGGTATCGCCAGATAAATCTAAGGTAACGGTAAATTCTCCAGAATTATTCAACGGAATATCTTCGATGTTTATTCCTGCCTCGCCGGCTTGAGACTCCATATAAAGTTCATTGGAAGTTCCCTGAATTCGCTTCAATAAATACCCCCAATCTTGGTTAGCCCTGAAAACAAAAGCTCCGGTTGTTTCTCCATTTGGTACGGTTAAAAACATCGTTGTTTCCCAAACACCATTACCCATATATTCCAAAGGTTCGTCACCATCCCAAGCATTTGGAATAACGCTTCCTACAATACTCCAATGCTCTATTTTCCAAAGCGAATAGGTATTATCGTTTAAGTTTACGGTAATTCTATATTCACCGCTTTCTTCTACTGCAATCGGGTTTCCGTTCTTTTCGATAACTCCTTCTTCTCCTCCATAGATATGTGCTGGCAATTCTTGGCGACTATATATACTAAAAGTTTGCCCTGCTTCTAAAGAAGTATAAGCTTCAAAAATAGAAGTGGACGCTCCTGATGCATTTTGTAAATGACGCATAGGAATCGCTGCTGAAATATCATTCCCTACTTCTGTAGCACTTCCAGCTATAAACAATTGATTAGGAACGTATTCATTTTCAAATCGAGTGACACTTAAGGTTCTCGTAGCATACATTTTAGTATCTTGACAAATCGCTACCACCGTCCATTCTAATTCTGAAGATTCATTAGCTGGATAACCAGCGTAGGATAACGCTAAATCTAAATCTGAAGCCTGAATGCTTGCTGAAGTTGCTTTTCCGTTATTATCAGATTTCACACTGATGATCGGTGAATCATGATCTTCGCTACCTAAGGTATCGATCTGAAGTTCGTAACGAACCTGAAACCCTGCAGTAGAAACCGCTTCTTGCCATTCAAAATAAAAATTTTCATTAGCCCGATCTTCCTGAAGCAATAGTTCTTCTCCTTCTTCAGGTGAAATTAATTCGGGTTGAGACAATTCCCAATTCCCAATAGGGTCTAAGTTATCATCATTTTCACAGCTCAATAGCCCGAAAACCGATAAACAAATAAGTATATAGCTATAATATTTTTTCATCTTTCTAAATTTTTAGTTTTATTCCCACGTGATGGTGGCTACACTTTCTGGAGAAAGGGTATAATCAAATCTATTCTCTCCCATAATCACAGAAAATGTCTTTGAAGTTGGAGTTTCATTAAGTACTATCAATGCTTTACTCCCATCAGGATTCTGAAAAGCAATACCGTCTAAGCCTGAATTATCATCAAAATTTGAAGAGCCAATTCGATGTGCACCCGGTCTTACAAATTTTGAAAAATGAGCTATCGCATAGTATTCTTCATTTTTTTCTATTTCTCCTGAAGAGTTAATGGTAACCACTCCTCTACAATCTTGGCAACCATTATTGGTAGGTCCATGATTTTCATTGAGGGCCAAATTCCAAAACAAAGCGTTTTTAGACCAGTTTTTGGTAGAACCCATTAAAATATTCTGAACATACCATCTTAGGTTGCTGGAAAAATCGGTACTCCATTCTCCTCCGGAAATTTCCGTAAAATAAAGTCCTTTGTCTGGGTAAGCATTATGAACTTGTGACATCGCACTAACATCCCCGGCATAAGCGTGAAAGGCGCTGCCTGAGACGTAAGGATTAGCTTCTGCATCGCCTAAGACGGTCATTGGGTAACCTGCTTCATCAAAATTATGATCGTAAGCAATAATTTTTGTTGAAATATTTGCTCTTTCAAAAGCAGGTCCTAATGCATTTTTTATAAAGTTAGCTTGCTCCTGAGCTTCCATACGCATAGTTGGATAGCCTGAAGTATGTAGAGGTTCATTTTGTGGAGTAATCGCATCAATTGGAATTCCATGATTTTTAAAAGCCTGAATATATTCAACAAAATAATTGGCGTAGGTTGTATACCATTGTTCTTCTAATTTTCCTCCATATAGACTTTCATTATCTTTCATCCAAGCAGGAGCACTCCAAGGACTTCCCATAAATTTAACTTCTGGGTTAATACTTAGAATATCATTTGCTACAGGAATTACATGCATTTCGTCATGGGCTATAGAAAAATTATCCAGGTTAGGATCCTCCTGCCCTTGCGGCATATCGGCGTAAGTAAAATCTTCCAAAGAAAAATCTGAAGCTCCAATGGTTAATCGTAAATAACTCATTCCCGCTCCACTTTCTACATCAAACAAATCGGAAAGCAAACTGTTTTTTTGTGCAGTACTTAAATTATTAATCACATAAGCAGAAGAACCGGTTAAAGCTGCCCCGAACCCTTCTATTTCCTGCATTTGTTCAGTTTCATTAATGGTGATGGAAGGGTATGATGTCTCCTTATTATCAATAATACTTAGATGATCTTGTGCTGAAAGCAACCTGCTCTCATCGCCACTGGTAACCCAAATTTGTGCCGTTCCAACTTCGTTACCGCTACCACCGATTGTTGGTGGCGGGTAACTTTTCTGATCATCATCTGAACAGCCAATTAATGTAGCTGCAATTACTATAGTTATTAATATCTTCTTCATTTTAGTATCCAGGATTTTGTGTAAGATTAGGGTTTCTATCGATCTCGTTTTGGGGAATTGGTAATAACAGATCTTTTTCGGTTACACTGTAATTTACCGGTTGGCCAGTACTTAAATCGATATCATCTACACTATTCATAACTTCAATAGCTTTGTTATATCTAATTAAATCGTCCCAACGTTTAGCTTCTTGAGCAAGTTCTAATCGCCGCTCTTTTAAAATAGCTTCCCTCATTGTATTTTGAGAGGCTGTTTCTCCTGCAGTTAGCGGCTCTAATTCAGCTCGATTTCTAATGATATTCACTAGTTCTACAGCTTGGTCTGTTTGCCCTAATTCGTTTAAAGCTTCGGCTTTTAGTAATATGATATCGGCTAAGCGAAGTAAGTATTCGTTATCTGCACTTGCCCAGGCGCTGGCATTTTTCCATTTATATGCAAAAGCAACACTACTGTTAGGGGCATTTCCCCAATACTCATCGATCCAGGAAACTTTTTCAAAAAGTACGGTTGCATTTTTACGAATGTTATCACCTTCGGCATCAAAAGCCGCCACTAAATCTTTAGACGGAGTGACAAATTTTCTCCAGCTGTCACCACTAATAGAAGGCGGTAATTGCATTTGTGGCGCCCAGTTTCCTTCGTCGCCTCCTAAAAACTGAATTTCTAAAATAGATTCTGAATTATTATAATGATTTCCATCAAATAATTCGGCATAATTAGCGAGTAGGGTATACCCTGCAGGGCTGTTAATTACTGCGTTGGTGTGCTCTAAAACTTTGTTGTAATCTGGATTTTGCATTTGTGCATAAACTTTGGCTAAAAGTGCATTCGCTGCGCCTTTTGTGGCTCTGGCTTTGTTAACGCTTGCGTCATTACCATAATCATCGGGTAAGCGTGTTAAAGCTTCCTCTAAATCGGCCATGATTTGGGTATACACTTCGTCTACCGAGGCTCTTGGTTTTCTAGTCACCGAAGGGTCGGTAGTGCTTATAAACTCCAGGTATAATGGTACATCCCCAAAATTCTTTACAAGGGTAAAATAATGATAAGCCCGTAAAAAATAAGCCTGCCCTAAAATGTGTTCACGTTCTTCTTCGGTGATTCTATTTTCTACTAAGGGGGCATTTTCTAAAACGACATTGGCTTTGGATATGGCGTTATAAACATTTCCCCACATCCCGTAAATTCTGCCATTTGTGGGTGTGATATCTATACGGTCAAATTGATAAATTTCGGGATTGTCACCACCTGCATAGTGATTATCCGATCTTACATCCTGATAGATCACCCTATCCCAGATATAATAATCTGAAGATTGAAAAGATTCATACACCCCTGTTAATGCCGCCTGTATTTGCGGACCTGTAGCGTAGGCTGAGGCTGCTGTTTCTTCAGAAATTGGTTTTATGTCCAGTTCATCATTACAGGAAACCAAAGTTCCTGCTACTAATGAAATCATTATGTATTGCTTTATATTTTTCATAATCATAATCAATTTTAAAATCTAACATTCATTCCTAAAATTACGTTTCTGGTTTGCGGATAGGTACCAAAGTCTACCCCCTGTACTGCTGTATTGCCTCCAAAGGCATTAACTTCAGGATCAAAACCGGAATAATCTGTAATCGTAATTAAATTCTCGCCTGTTAAATAAAGCTTCAATGTGCTTAGATTCAATTTATTCAGCAGTGGTGCGGGAAGATTATAGCTTAAGCTTACCGCTTTAAATCTTAAATATGAACCATCCTCAACATAGCGTGTTGAAAGTCTTGAGTTTTTGGTATCACCTTCTAAAGCTCTTGGGATATTAGTAATATCTCCCGGTTGTCTCCATCTATTATTTACAGAAGCTAATTGGTTTTTAGAGTCCACCATTGCTTCCATCTGTAAACGGGTTGCATTAAAGACATCATTCCCTTGAGATCCCTGTAAGAAAATATTTAAACTGAAATTTTTATAGGATAGCGTATTCCCCAAACTATAAATAAAATCTGGGTTAGGGTCGCCAATAATTCGTCGATCATCTGCTGTAGGATTAAATGTACTTTCGCCATTTTGATCGATGTAATAAACATCTCCTGTTTGTGGATCTACACCGCCCCATTGATACCCGTAAAATGTACCTAAGGCTTCTCCTTCTTTAATTAAACTTACATTACCTCTACTGGCCACATCCCCTCGGGTAATTACCTGCCCAACAATATATTTAGCCTCATTTCGGTTTAAGGAAAGATTTGCAGAAGTGGTCCACGAGAAATTATCTGTAGTTATATTTACCGTGTTTAATTGAAATTCCAATCCTTTATTTTGAATTTCCCCTACGTTTTGGATGGCAGAACTAAATCCGGTTCCGGTTGGTAGCGGATTATTTAAAAGAAGGTCGTAGTTCTTTTTTAAATATGCATCTACAGAAAAGGTAATATTCCCATTGTATAAACCTAAATCTATACCGATATTCGTTTGCTCAGATTCTTCCCATTTTAAATCGTCATTCGCAATAGTGGCGGGGTAAGTTCCCGGCATTGTTTGCCCTCCAATAGGGTAATTTCCTCCAGATCCTACCCTTGCAAGATATGCATAACCTCCGGTGTCGTTACCAACGATCCCCCAGCCGGCTCTTAGTTTTAGTTCAGATAAATTTTCTACATCTTCCAGGAAAGCCTCTCTGGAAATTCTCCATCCGGCAGAGAAGGATGGAAAATATCCCCATTTGTTAGCAGGCCCAAAAGAACTAGAGCCATCAGCTCTAAAATTGGCTGTTAATAAGTATCTTTTTTTGAAGTCATAGTTTATTCTGGAAATAAACGACGCATTTGTTTTTTCGCTTTTGCCGGCATTCGCGCTTATGATTTCAGATCCGGCTCCCGGAGTAGTAATTTCTGCACTGGCAAAATTTCTTCTTTCGATGCTACTGTTTTCCCATCGGTTTTTCTGGAAAACACTCCCTACAAGGGCTTCCAGTTTATGATCCCCAAAGCTGTGGTTATATCTAAGGGTATTGTCCCATATAAAGTAATTATTAATATTTGTATTATAACGTCCAATACCGTTGGTCGCACGCCCGTAACTGGTGGTAAATGGATCCAGGAAATAATCATTACGGTCTGCATTAAAATCGATTCCGAAATTGGTTTTAAAAGTAAAGTCTTTTAAGAATTTCACTTCGGTATAAATATTTCCCAATAATCTTTGGTTTTTATATCTCCTATCTGCAGCATCTGTGCTTGAAAACGGATTTTCCCAATCCTGAAATGGATTACTGGTATAAGAACCGTCTTCTCTATATATCCCTATATTTGGAGGGGTAGCTAATACTCCTAATAAAACCCCACCTTGATTAACCGCAGAATTATCGGTCACATCTACATCTGTATAATGGGTGTAATTGATATTGGTACCAATCTTTATCCAGCTATTTATTTCTTTGGATAAATTGGTTTTAAAACTATAACGTTCCATTTCAGCACTTCTTACCGCGCCTTCCTGACTAAGGTAACCTCCCGAAATATAATATTGCGTTCCGTTATTATTTCCAGAAACGGCTAACTGATAATTTTGAGATAATCCTTCTTCAAAAATTTTATTCTGCCAATCTGTATTTTGGTTGTACTGGCTCCAATCAGTGTTTTTGCCTAATTCGGTCATTAAATCGCGATACTGTTCTGCATTTAAAACTTTTTGGGTTTTCCATACTTCAGAAATACCGACATAGGAATCAAACTGAAATGCAGCCTTTTCAGATTTTCCCTGTTTTGTGGTTATTAAAACCACACCGTTGGCTCCCTGCGCACCATAGATAGCGGCAGATGAAGCATCTTTTAATATGGATATGCTTTCAATATCCGATGGGTTTAAAGAGCGGGTATCCTGTGTAGGAACACCATCAATCACATATAATGGGTCACTATTACCATCTATAGAACTGGTTCCACGTACCCTAATATTAAAATCTGCAGAAGGTTTTCCAGAACTTTTTAAAACCTGAACACCGGCTGCCTGTCCCTGTATTAATGATCCCAAATCATTGTTAGGCCGATCCTCAAAAGTTTCATCAGCATTAATGACCCCCACTGCACCGGTAATATCCTCTCTTTTTTGAGCACCGTAGCCAATAACTATAATTTCGGATAAGGCTTCGGCATTTTCTGCTAAACTTACATTTACACTCGTTTTATTACCTACCGTAATTTCTTGAGATAAAAAACCAACATAAGAAAAAGCCAAAATGTCGTTAGAGGATGCATTAATACTATAATTTCCGTCAAAATCGGTGACCACGCCGTTCGCTGTTCCTTTTACAATAACATTTACACCAGGTATAGGTAAGCCCGTAGCTTCCTCTTTAACTGTTCCTGTAATCTCTTTTTGTGACCAGGCATAAAATCCAATTAAGGAAAAACAAAAAAGTAAATAATTCTTTAATCCCATATTATAAATTTTAATGATTTCAATCGTTTTCATTATTGATAGATTTCAAGTGAAATTTATCAAACCAATAGACTATAACGATTTCGATTTTGTTTTAAATGATGATGGAAAAGTATAAATCGATGTTTTGAAGCTTAAATTTAATAATACATTTCAAATACTTCACATTAAATTAACATTACTTTTTTACTACTTCAATTATTGTAAATAACTATTAAACAGTAAATTATTTTTTAATTTTTATCGTTATTTAATTGGTAAAAACTATATTAGCAGGCTTTGTAAATATAATTTCGATTCAGTATTTGTTAATTTTAATGCATGAAATCTGAAAATTTTAAGATTAACGACTTTATTTTTGATTATCTGACAGTATTTCTGTTCTTGTTTTATGGAGTTTTTAGTGATCATTATACAATATCAGCTCAGAATAATTTATCCCCAGTTCCAGTAATAGACCTGTCTAAAAATCCGAATATCGATTATTATAGCCAGCAGGATTTTAATGCAGACTCCCAGTTTTGGAGTGTAACCGAAGATGCCGAAGCGGTGATGTATTTTGGAAATAACGACGGAATTTTAATATTTGACGGTAGCCACTGGACGACCGTACATTTAACAAATTCTTCTTCGGTGCGAAGTTTGGCTAAAGGGGCGGATGGGACTATTTATGCAGGAGGTTATAACGAATTAGGTTATATAAAGCATAACGAATTTGGCGATTATCGTTTTATATCACTAAAAGAAAGTTTGCAATTACAGAATGTGTCTTTTGAAAATATCTGGCAAATTGATGTTATTAAGGAACGCGTTATTTTTAGAAGTTTTAAAAAATTATTCGTTTTAGAAAATGGGAATGTTACTCAAATTCCTTCTAAAAATTCATTTATAAAATCTTTTCTTGTTGGGGACAGATATTTTGTTCAGGATGCTAATGAAGGACTTTATGAATTAAACTTGGACAAAAACCAGATTTCAGAATATTTTTCTGCAGAAGCTATTGATAATTACTCCATTGTTTATATATCTGATAATTTTGATCTCATTACCTCAAACGGTAAAATTTTTGAAACCAATCAAAAATCTTTAAGTCTTAAACAGTCGATTTTCGAAGACTCTAATGATCAAATTATTTCAGTCTTAAAGTTAGATCCTAGCAGTGTTTTATTAGGTACTTTAAGTCAGGGCATCAAAGTATTAAAGAAAGAGGAGGCAGGATATCACATAAGTTCCATCAACAGTGCAAATGATAAAACAGTTTTAAACTTGTATAAAACAAGTAATGGTAACGTATGGGCTTTATTGGATAGCGGACTTGAATTTCTTAATTATAACAGCCCAAGAACCACCATTTTTAATCAGGCTTCTGTTTATGATACCTACTGGGATAAAGATTATTTTTATGTAGCTACCAATAAAGGAGTATATTATTCAGACTTGTTGAATCAAAACATCAATCCCAATTCATTTAAAAAATTAAATGATATCCCTGGCCAGGCCTGGAGTTTTAATGAGTTAAATGGTGAACTTTTTATTAATCATGATAAAGGTCTGTTTAAGCTTACCCGTGATTTTACTTCTGAAAGAATAGGTGGTGTTAATGGGGTTTGGAAAACTATTAAGCTTAAAAACTATCCTAATACATATCTAGTGTGTACCTACGAAGGTATTTATATACTCAAAAATGAAAATGGCAATTGGATCATTCGAAATAAAGTACAGGGTTTTGACGAATCTTCAAGGGATATTTTAGCAACTCATAATCCCAATGTATTTTGGATATGTCATGGTTATAAAGGAGTTTATAGGATAACTTTGGATAAGCAACTGGAAAGGGCGATTGCTATTGATCATTTTACGGAGAAAAACGGATTGCCTGCAAAATTCAATATTAATGTATTTAAATGGCAGGATGAAACAGTATTTTCTACGAATAATGGAGTTTATAAGTTTGATGAGTATGACAAGAGATTTAAGCCTTATAAGCCCCTTAACAAGATCATAGATACGACAAGAAATCCCAGAACAATTATTGATGCTAAAGATAAAACTTGGGTAGTTCAGGATGATGAGCTGGGCTTTTTTCTAACAAATTCAAATAATCCCAAAATACAAAGTGATATTTTTCTTCAAACCAAGGGGACATTTAATCGTGGAATGGAGTCTATAACGCCCTTATCGGAAAATAGCTTATTAGTGGGTACCCATAACGGATTATTCTTATATGATTTATCTAATACCATTAAGCAAGAGGGGGTGAAAACTTTTTTTACAAAGATTACCTATTATAGGGATCAAAATACTGTAAACCTTCCTGTTGATAAAGATTCTATCGTCGAAATTCCCAATAATTTAAATAGTATAAAATTCTCTTTTGCCACACCATCTATGGTGAATAATCAAAATATAAAATTTAGCTATAAGCTGGAAGATGTAGATAAGGATTGGTCGAGTTGGCAACACTTAGCTTTTAAAGAATATAGTTTATTAACGCCTGGTAATTATGTGTTTAAGGTTAAAAGTAAAAACGTATTGGGCAACGAATCAAAAATCGCTTCTTATCAATTTTATATACGCCCAAAATGGTATCAAAGTGGTATGGCCTATGTAGGTTATGCAATAATTTTTCTATTACTCCTTATAACCGGACAGCAATTGCTTGCGAGAAAAATAAAGAAAGAAAATCAAAAGTCTATACTTAAAGAACAACGAGCAAATAAATTACTTCAGCTAGAAATTAATCAGTTAAAATTAGAGCAGGAGAAAGAGAAAATTGAAAGGGATAAAAAACATTTACAGCGAGATATTATTGAAAAAAGTAAGGAATTAGCTAATTACACCATGCTATTAGTTAATAAAAAGAATTTTTTCGATCAACTTCAGGAAGATTTAAAGGAACTTAAACAGATTTCAAAAAATAAACAATCCAATCAAAAGATTCTTGAGATCTTTAAGAAAATGCATAGAAACAATATTGATGAGCAATATTTGCAGGTTTTTGATAGCAATTTTGAAAGTGTTCACCATGAATTCTTTACAAACCTGAAACAAAAAATCCCTAATCTTTCCAAAAAAGAATTACGGCTATCAGCATTCATCAAAATGGAATTATCCAATAAAGATATCGCTCCATTATTAGGAATTTCTATTAGAGGAGTAGAAACAGCAAGATACAGGTTGCGAAAAAAATTGAACATGGAACATGATGATAATCTAATGGAGTTTTTTGAAAGCTTAAAAAGTTGATTTAATTGTATGGAGTAGGGGATCAATACTTCATATAAATCTTAAGCTTGGATTTTAGCATTAAATAGTATAAAGATGGAAATTGGCATATACAACCTTCTGCAAATTATATGAGAATAAAAGAAACCAGTTTTCTTACTGTCCCAGTACTAGCACAGTATTATATTGAAGATTCAGGATTTTTTGTTCAGGCGGGACCTCAGGCTAACTTCATTCTAGAGGATGTAAACATCAACACTGTTGGCTTAGATGCTGCTTTTGGAGTTGGATACCATATTGATGAGCATTTTTTCCTTGATGCAAGGTATGCTTTCGAAGTTACAAATCGTTATTCTTGTGATGATTATTTTGTTGATATAAAAGCTCGTTTAAATACCTTAAATATCGGAATTGGTTATAAATTTTAACCAGTCCCAAGCAATTATTATAAAAAAGCGAAAGATCGATCTTTCGCTTTTTTTATTGTCTTAATATGAAGAATAAGAACTTCTATTCCTACTATATTCAAATTAAATTGCTCCGGTTTAGCCAGGCTAAGCTTTATGGAGTGATTTACATTTCTCAATACAGTAGACTGTGGCATATTTCCAATATTGGAAATGCTCATCGAGTGATAAACAGCGCCTTCTCTTAGGCTATAATTTATCTCAAGATAAAATAGTAAATTGGAGCATTTATATGGCTATGCTGAGACCAAACAGGTGGAGCTTAAATTATGAATTATGAGTTCGAAAATTTTAAAAATAACGAGTTTAATTTTTTTAGGCGTTTTTGTTTTATTTATAGGCGGTAATTTAAAAGGACAGGAGGTAAACAAACAGTCTAAAGGGACTTTACGGCCTAATTTTGTCATTATCATGGCAGATGACCTTGATAGTGGGCAGCTTAGCTGTTATGGAGGTGAGAATATAAATACTAAAAATATTGATGAGCTTGCAAATCAAGGAATGAAATTTAACAATATGATTTGCTCGGAAGCCATGTGTGTGCCTACCAGGGCCTCCTTATTTACAGGACGCTACCCAATGAGTCATGGAGCGTTTCAGAATCATAAAAATGTGTATGATAGTATTAAAAGTGTAGGTCATTATTTGGGCGATTTAGGGTATAGCGTGGCCCTAACGGGTAAAAATGATTGTACCCGGCCAAAATCTATTTATCCTTTTGAGATTATAGAGGGATTTGAAACCAGTTGTGTGTCGTTAAGCGATGACTATTCTTTAAATGGCATTCGATCCCTGGTAAGGAATTCGGCAGACCCTTTTTGTTTATTTGTGATGAGTATTAACCCACATGCACCATGGACTGTGGGTAACCCGGGTGAGTTTAATGCCGATAGTTTAGTGCTTCCGCCAAATTATGTGGATACTCCTGAGACCCGGGAAGATTACACTAAATATTTGGCAGAGGTGCGCAGGCTTGATAATCAGGTAGGAGATGTTGTGCAAATGTTGAAAGATGAAGGGCAATACGATAATACGATCGTCATCTTTTTAGGAGAACAGGGCCCTAAATTTCCGGGAGGTAAATGGACACTGTGGGATCAGGGACAAAAAAGTTCAATGATCGTTAAATGGAATAAGAAAGTAGAAGCCAATTCCTCGACCGATGCCATTGTACAGTATGAAGATATGTTGCCCACATTGATTGATATCGCTGGAGGTGATCCTGTTGAAAAGCTTGATGGAAAAAGTTTTCTGGATGTTTTAGAAAATTCCTCGGCATCTCATAGGGATTTCGCCTATGGGATTCATAATAATATTCCTGAAGGACCAGCATATCCAATACGGGGTATAAGAAGCAAAAGATATAAGCTTATAGAAAATTTGACTCCAGAAAGAGAATACAAGATAAAATACACCATGAATGATAATGAAAAAGGTGTGGTATGGGCTTCATGGAAAGAAAAGGCTAATCATTCAGAACAGGCTAAAATATTTTCAGAACGCATTGTAAGACGACCCTCTTTAGAATTTTATGATCTCGAAAAAGACCCCTATGAACTTAATAATCTTGCTACAAATCCCGCTTATGCCGATAAGGTAAAAGAATATGACACTAAATTAAAAAAATGGATGGAAGAAGAGCATGACGCAGGAGCATCGGTGGATAGAATCTATCAGTAGCGTCTGTGCAGGAAGCTTACAAGAAAATCTCTAGGACAAAGAGATTAAAAAAATCCAAACGAATAATTTAATCGATAGTTCAAAACTTTTGCTATCACGAGATTATAATGTTTGAATTAAATTGTAAGAAAGACATTTAAATTTATAGATATAATCTCGTCCAGACCGGCAAAGGGCAAAAGCTTTTTATTCTAATTTATACACTAGTATTGGGGGTGATCTCTACTGATCTGCTGTAATTGGATTATGTGTAAACATTATTACTTATTAAAAATTAGTAGTATTGTATTCTGATTCCACGGATAGAAATATGAAATTTAATATCGACCATAAAAGTCCTGTACCACTTCATGCACAAGTAGAAGAATTGTTACGTGAACTTATTGAAGAAGAAGAATATAAAAACGGGAAAATACTCCCTAGCGAGGTAGAGCTTTCAAAAAAGTTAGCCATTTCACGGTCTACTGTAAGACAGGCTATTAAAAAATTAGTTTTTGAAGGGCTTTTGATAAGAAAAAAGAGAGCCGGAACCAAAGTAGCACCAAAGCCCGTAAGCTCTAAGTCTAATAACTGGCTGAGTTTTTCTCAGGAAATGCGTTTAAGAGGCATCCCTATTAAAAACTATGAACTGCATTTAAGTTGGGTAGAAGCAGATCATGAGTTAGCCGAGTTTTTTGAAATCGACCTTAAGCGTAAAGTATTGAAAATGGAAAGAGTGAGAGGTAAACCCGACGAGCCTTTTGTTTATTTTGTGTCTTATTTTCATCCCAGAATTGGTTTAAACGGAGAAGAAGATTTTACCCGACCCCTTTATGAGATGCTGGAACATGACTATTCAGTAGTGGCTACTATTTCCAAAGAAGAAATAAGTGCCACTGCAGCCAAAGCTTTGATTTGTGAAAAACTTCAGATAAAGGAGAATGACCCAGTCTTGTTTAGAAAACGCTTTGTTTTCGACCAGGGAGAACGTCCTATAGAGTATAATTTAGGCTATTATAAAGCAGATAGCTTTTTCTTCACAGTAGAAAGTAGTCGTTAAAAAGCGTATTAAAGTGCTATTTTGTTAAATATTTATATCTAATATTTGTAGGATGTGAAAAAAATAGCCCTATTATATTTATTAATTCAAATATTATGAATATGTTTGTACATATGAACATTAATGTATTATTTAATATATATCTTGGGTATCCAACTTCTAATTAATATCTAAAATGAATAAAATAACTTTTATAGGCCTTCTGTTAATTGTTATGAGCTGTGGAAAGCATCCAACTTCTAATAATTTGAACGAAAAGGATACAGCAGATGTTAGCGCATATGTAGATCCTAATATAGGTACTGCACATAGCCGTTGGTTCTTCTATACTCCTGCTGCAGTTCCGTTTGGAATGGCAAAATTGGGTCCGTCTACTAACGGTAGTTATGGGAACGAGCAGGGATGGGAGGCTGTAGGCTATGATGAGCGCCATCAAAGTATAGAAGGTTTTGCTAATCTTCATGAATTTCAGATTGGAGGATTTTTATTTACAGCGATGACCGGAGAGCTAAAAACCACACCGGGTAGTCTGGAACAACCCGATGAGGGCTATAGGTCAAGATTTGATAAAAATGATGAAATAGCGAGACCGGGATCATATCAGGTACGATTAAAAGATTACGATATCGATGTAGCCCTTACTGCTACAGAGCGGGTAGGATTTCAGAAATATACCTTTCCTAAGAGCGATAGTGCATATCTTATTTTTGATATCGGTAATAAGCTGGGGGAGAGTGGAGAAGTAAAAGATGCTAAGGTATGGTTTGATAAAGCAACAAATACGATTGAAGGTTGGGTAATTACCTATCCGGAATATGTAAAAAAATACCAGCCAAATGGCGAAGTTCGAATGTATTTTTCCGGTTTGGTGAATAGAAAACCGGTAGCAACGGGCGTGTTTCAATCAGAAAAGGTGATTGAAGATAAAAATGAAATACAGGGGAAAGGAGCCGGATTATATCTAAAATTCAATACCGAAGATAAAGAAGAGATCGTGATTAAAACAGGATTTTCTTATACTTCAATTGAAAATGCAAGATTGAATTTTGCTAAAGAAGCTAAGGATCTTGATTTTAGTACAGCGAAAAACAGAGCAGAGAAAATATGGGCTGAAGAGTTAAGTAAAATTAAAATTACCGATAACTCCAAGCAAAATAAAACAAAATTTTATACCGGTTTATATCATGCCCTTTTGGGTAGAGGTCTTGCCAGTGATATCAATGGTTCTTTTCCAGAGAATGATGGTAGTATAGGGCAAATTCCTATGGATGAAAATGGGAAGCCTAAGTTTAAATTTTACAATACAGATTCGGTTTGGGGGGCGTATTGGAATTTAACGCAGCTATGGGCTTTAGCCTGGCCAGAATATTTTAATGATTATGTACAGAGTCATTTATTGGTCTATAAGAATTCCGGATGGCTTGGTGATGGTCTTGCGAATTCAAAATTTGTTTCGGGAGTAGGGACTAATTTTGTAGGTCTTGTGATTGCTTCTGCATATCAGGCCGGTATACGAGATTATGATGTTGAATTGGCATTTAAGGCGGCATATGAAAACGAAACTAAATACCTTAATAGAAATGAAGGTGCTGGAAAAACCGATCTTGGACAATTTGTGAATCAGGGGTATATCAACTACGTTCCAGGTTGGGATACCAATCCCAATGGATCTGGCTTTTCAGTTTCTCATGCTTTGGAGTATAGTTATAGTAGCTATGCCGTAGCCCAGTTTGCCAAAGCTTTAGGGAAAGACAAGGAGTATAAAGAGCTCATGAAACTTTCAGATAACTGGAAGAATGTCTATGATGATCATATAGATTTTGTTCGACCTAAATTGGCCTCAGGAGAATTTTTGCAAGAATTTGATCCTTTTGAACCCTGGGCAGGTTTTCAGGAAGGTAACGCCTGGCAGTATACTTTTTATGTGCCACATGCTCCAGAAGAGTTAGTGGCAAAGATGGGAGAAGAAAAATTTGTAAAACGTCTGGATTCTATATTTAGCGTTTCTGAAAAAACAAAATTTGGCGGAGAAGAGATCGATGCCTTTGCAGGAGTGAAATACCTTTATAATCAGGGAAATCAACCCAATCTACATATCTCCTGGTTGTTTAATTTTACCGATCATCCCTGGCTTACCCAAAAATGGGTGCGAAAAATTTGTGATGAGTTTTACGGGACAGAGGGTATTCATGGATACGGCTACGGTCAGGATGAAGATCAGGGACAACTTGGATCCTGGTATGTGATGTCTTCTATGGGGTTGTTTGACGTAAAGGGACTTACCGAGACAAATCCATCTTTTCAAATTGGAAGCCCAATGTTTGATAATATCCAGATTGAGAATGGTTATGGCCATCGCATAGTGATAGAAACTAAGAATAATAAGCCAAATAACTATTATGTACAATCAGTGAAACTTAATGGAGAACCCTTAAAGGAAAATAGCGTACCGCTATCTACGCTTAAAAAAGGTGCAACCCTGGAATTTGTAATGGGAGACCAACCTAATCGAAATTTGTTTAAGACAGAATAATTCTTGGAAAAATTAATAATTTAAATATGTATAGACATATGAACTTAATTGTAGCTAATTATGAAAAATAAATATGCGCATGTAATTCTGATTTTCTTTTTACTTCTTTTTTCTAAATCGTTTTCGCAGGAGATCGAGATAAAAGGAACAGTGAGTGATGAATCTGGTGCTTTACCAGGGGCTTCAGTCATAATCAAAGGAACTAATAATGGTACCACTACAGATTTTGAGGGCCAGTTTAGTCTAAGAGTTGATCCTAACCTCCAAAATGTGTTGGTGGTAAGTTTTGTGGGGTACCGCACAAAGGAAGTAGCTATAAGTGCTGATCAACAAAATTATGAGATTTTGCTTGAAAGTGATTTAAATCAACTGGACGACGTAGTAGTTGTTGGTTATGGTACCGAAAAAAGAGCCAATCTTACTGGTGCGGTAAGTACTATTGATGAAAAGGCTATAGAGGGAAAGCCGGTAACGAACTCATATCAGGCGTTACAGGGGGAATCTTCGGGCTTGATTATCCAGAATACTACTTCTAAGCCGGGGTCCATTCCGCAGATTAATATTCGTGGAATTAGTACCATCAACGGGAATACACCATTAATTGTAGTGGATGGAGTGATTAGTTCTTTAAACAATATTAATCCCAGTAATATTGAGAGCATAAGTGTACTAAAAGATGCCGCATCGGCTGCTATATATGGATCCAGGGCGGCTAATGGCGTTATTTTAGTCACTACAAAAAATGGGAAAAAAGGGAAACCACGCTTTACATATCAAACCATGTTTGGAATCCAGGAACCTACAAATTTCCCGAAATTTGCTTCCTCCTGGGAATATGCTACCTTAAGAAATGAGGCTTTAATTAATTCAGGTATGGCGCCGGCCTTTACACCAGAACAGATTTTAAATTTTAAGGAAAATGGTCCGGATGTAAACTGGAACCGGGAAATTTATAAGGATATCGCGTTGCAAAATAATCATAACCTATCCATGAGCGGAGCTGATAATGGACTAAATTATTTAGTTTCTCTGGGATACTTAGATCAGGAAAGTTTGTTTAAAGGTCCTGATTACGGCTATCAACGTTACAATGCCAGGATTAATTTAGAAAAAGAAATTAATGATAAATTCAAAATGGGTGGTCGAATGTCTTTCGCCAGAAATGATATAAAAGATCATGCTTATTTTGAAGAGTGGATTATAGAGCCAACCGTTCGTATGCCCCCTATTTATAATATTGTAGATGAAAACGGAAACTACACCTTATCGAGTGGAAGTAATAGTAATCCACTGGCGCAATTAGAGCAGGGAGGCGTTACCAATACGCAAAACGATGAATTTCTGGGTAATTTTAGTCTGGAATATAAGCCAATTGAAGATCTGGTACTTAAAGCAGTTTTAGGAGGCAATATAACCAGTAACAAAACCCATCAGTTTCGAAAGGCTATAGAATTTGCCTATCCGGGAGGAGGAAACAACCAAAATTCGGTAACAGATAGTTATAACAGGTCTCTATATCTTAATCCCTTTATTACAGCGACATATACTAAAACCTTTGCAGAGAAGCACGATTTCGACTTGCTTCTGGGAGGTTCATCAGAGAAATATAAAGAAGAATATTTTGGAGTAACAGGAATTGATATCCCTGGTAATGATTTTGGAGTTATCGATAATGCAGGAGATTTGCAAAGTGCAAATGGATCGGGAAATGAATGGGCTATTCAATCTGTTTTTGGTAAAATAGGATATACTTTTGATGATAAGTATTTGCTAAAAGCCAATTTAAGATATGATGGTTCTTCAAGGTTTGCTGAAGCAAAACGTTGGGGAGTATTCCCATCGGTTTCTGCCGGATGGATTTTAAGTGAAGAAAACTTCTTTACTCCTTTAGAGGATGTGGTTTCTTTCGCAAAGATTAGAGCTTCATGGGGACAATTAGGGAATCAGGATATTAGCGATCTATATGGTTACCAAAGTTTAGTGGGCACCGGTAGAAATGTATATAGTTTTGGAGGTGTAGGTGTTTCTGGAGCTTATTATTCGGTTTCTAATCAAAATAGAACCTGGGAAACATCAACTATGAAAAACCTGGGGATAGACTTATCGTTTTTTAAAAGAAAGCTTGATGTCACTTTTGAGGTTTTTGATAATCTTACTGAAGATATTTTATTACAGCTTCCTGTTCCGGCAACCTATGGTTTGGGACAACCATTTCAAAATGCCGGTTCTGTGAGAAACAGGGGATGGGAATTAAGCATGAACTATCAGTTTGAAACGGGTGCTGTAAACCATTCTTTTAATTTTAATATTTCTGATAATAGGAATGAAATAGAAGATCTAAGAAGACGAGAGTTTATCAATGGTTTTGATGTTAATACGATTTTAAGGGAAGGCTATGCGATCAACTCTTATTATGCCCTAAAAGCTGATGGATTTTTTAATTCAGAAGACGAGATCAATAATAGTGCTACCCCTATTTTTTCATCAAATGTAAAACCGGGAGATATTAAATATTTAGATCGTAATGGCGACGGAGAGATTGATTATGAAAATGATCGATTCATCTTAGGAAATGCTTTTCCCCGATATACTTTTGGAGCGACTTATGCCATGGATTGGAATGGTTTTGATTTTTCAGTATTTATTCAGGGAGTAGGTAAACGACAACAATGGCTTCGCGGCGAAATCGTTGAGGCTTTCCATAATAACAATGAAGGTCCCGTTTTTGAGCGTCATTTAGATCGTTGGACCCCAGAAAATTTAGATGCTTCTTACCCCAGATTAACGGTAGGTGCAGAATCAGTAAATAATGCGGCTAAATCTGATTTTTATATCTATGACGCGCAATACCTGAGAATTAAAAATCTTCAGATAGGATATACTTTACCCGATGCGGCAGTACATAATATTGGTTTGGAAAGTACGCGCTTATACTTAACAGGTTTAAACCTCTTAACTTTTAGTCCGTTAAATGATTTGGGCGTAGATCCAGAAAGTGTTGGATCCAGCGGTCGTGTATATCCCGTAACCAGAGTTTTCTCACTAGGATTAAATATCAATTTCTAAAAAGGTAAATGATGAAAAGAATAATAATACTTATAGCTATAGCTATGCAAGTTAGCTGTAGTTCAGATCTGGACCTTACTCCTTATGATTCCCAAAGTGAATTAACCTTTTGGCAAACAGAGGAGGATGCAAATGTTTATTTAAACGCAATCTATGCCGATCTCATGAATGCCGACCAATACCTGTTCCTGAATTCACTTTCTGACGATGCGTATACCAAAGGTAGAGAAGAGTACAGGAATATTGCCAGCGGGAGCTATGGACCCACCAATGGTGTGGTGACCGGTGTTTGGTCTGGTAGGTACGAAGCTATCCGCAGAACGAATATCTTCTTTAATAATATTGATAACGTGTCTGAAATTACCGAAGAACAACGTGTTTCGTTTAAAGGACAGGCCAGATTTATTCGGGCTTTACATTATTTTTATTTGACAGAACTCTATGGTGATGTCCCTTTCATTACTGATGAAATTAGCATCGAGGAATCTTTGAATTTAGAAAGAACAGATGAAGCGACTATATTGTCTTTTATCTATAGCGAATTAAATCAGGCTATAGAGGAATTACCACGAACCTATTCTAACGAAGAGAATGGGAGGATCACAAAGGGAGCGGCAATAGCACTAACATCTCGAATTCATTTATATCATGAAGAGTATCAGGAGGCAGCAAGTTTGGCTCAAGAACTTTTAGGGGAATACACCTTATTTCCGGATTACGGCGCACTTTTTAAAACAGAAAATGAAACCGCCAACGAGATTATTTTAAGCTTGCAGTACGTGCCGGTAGACAGAGAACATAATATACAATATTCATTGATTCCTCCTAGTCTGGGAGGATATGCAAACTTCTCGCCATTACAGGAACTGGTAGACAGTTATCCTACCCTTAACGGGTATGCTATCGATGATCCAATGGCAAATTATGATGAAGATGCCCCTTATCAAAATCGGGATCCGCGATTAAAAGCCACTATTATTTATGATGGTTATCAAATGACCGGTTTCGACGGAAATCAAGTTACGATCAATACCGCTCCCGGAGTTGCTCCAGACGGTTTAAATTATTCCTCTAATTCTACTCCAACCGGATATTATGTGCATAAATTTTATGATCCTATGGCGCGTAATCAAACAAATTCGGGATTGAACCTTGTTTTAATTCGTTATGCCGAGGTACTATTAAATTATGCCGAAGCTAAAATCGAACTGGGAGAATTTAATGAGCAGGATTGGAATACCACTATCCGTGCTCTTCGAGAACGTGCAGGACTACAGGGAGCTGCTTTAGAATTTCCGGGTACTAATCAAGACGTATTAAGAGAAATTGTAAGAAACGAACGCAGAATTGAATTAGCCTTTGAGGCCGGACATAGATTCTTTGATATTCGCAGATGGAAAATTGCAGAAGATGTTCTGGAAGGCTGGACGCATGGTATAAAAACCGATGAATCTACAGCAGATGACGGATATATAAGAGTTAGCTTAAGAACATTTGATCCTTCTAGGCACTATCTATGGCCCATTCCACAAAGTGAAAGAGATATCAATAACAACTTAACTCAAAACCCAAACTGGTAATGAAAGCATTATTAAATAGAATGATGATTGTACTGCTATTGGTATGTACATTATCATCATGCGATGAGGAAGATTATGATCTAAATCCCGAGATCGTTGAAATGGGAAATCTTGTGTTTCCCGAAAGTAACGCTACAATTGTATTAGATGTTGAAAATGACGACCGAATTAGCTTTTCCTGGACCCCGGCAAAAGCTGCAGATGGGGGAGCTTTGAGCTACCGTATTTTATTTGATGAAAAGGATGGCGATTTTAGCGAACCTTTGTTTGCAGCGACATCAGATAATGGTGGTAGTGCTTCCTCTTATACAGCAAGTGCTGCGCGCCTAAATGTAATGGCTGCTCAGGCCGGTATTGCTCAACTTGAAACCGGAGAAATTATATGGACAGTAGAAGTGTTAAGCAGTTATAACAGATTGCGTTTTGATACTCAGGCCAGTGTTCAACTTAGCCGGCCGGAAGGATTGGCTATATTCCCGGAATATATGTATATCTATGGATCGGCTACAGAATCTGAGAATATTGAAAACGCAATCGCCTTTAAAGAAATATCCAGTGAGCTGCCGCATCAGAACATCCAGCCAGGAGTATTCGAATCGATTACGAAGCTTAGCCCTGGCGAGTTTCATATTGCAAACAATAACTCGCTTAATGCCGAAGGTTTAAGCTATTATTATATTAATGAAGAAGGTAAAATTAGAGGAGGAGACCAGGCTTCAAGTTTTGATCTGGAAGAAGGAGTGTACAGAGTGAGAATGAATTTGTCACAATCCACCATTAGTTTTACACCAATATCGAATGTTCAATTATATATTATTGCTAATCAGGTGGTAAAAGCGAATTTGAATTATATAGGGAATCATACTTTTGAAGCCGATGACGCCTATTTCGAATTTTTAACTCCAGGAGCACCAGAAGCACCATCTTGGCTTGGATGGGAGGAAGAACGCTACCGCTTTAGTTTTACTTTAGGAGAAAATCAAACATCATATATCGGTAGTTTTCATAATCCAGATATGAATGGCTCTTTGGTAGCAGGTCTCGATGCATATAATGCAAGGCCCAATGGAGGAGAACCAGCCTATTATCATAATGTATATTTTCTTGGGGCGGATGCAGAATACTGGCAAGGGGCATGGAAATTTGCTGATCGATTTAACGGACAAGCTTTTACGGTGAGAATAGTTTTTGACCCCAAGGCAGAACATTATTATCATGAATTTCAATTAAACCAATAATAATATGAAAACGAAAGTATTAGGGGTTATTTACCTAATGTTGTTAAGTGTTTTTAGCTGTAACAGCGAACCTTCCATACAAGACCAAATGGTAGACAACCCAGGTGATGACGGACAAAATGAAAATCCCGATGAGGGTGAAGAATTGAGCTACCAAGAAAAAGCTTTTGCCACTTACGAGATGATTCAGCAATTATATAAGAAAGGCGATTTATATAAAGAAAATTTTCCGGAACAAAACGGAGATCGGGAGTATAGTTATCTTTGGCCATATGTAGGGATGCTCACAGCCGGAAACGTTCTATATGAGTTGGGCTATGATCGTGAGATTTTAGATAAACAATTTACAGGACTTGAAGAGTATTACGACAATCGTGATCATCTACCTACCTATCAGGCTTACCCCGTTTCTGGGGGGGCTACCGATCATTATTATGATGATAGTGCAATCGTAGCCATGGAGCTTATTAATGCCTATGAGCTTACTAACGAGTCTTTTTATCTGGAAAGGGCAAAGACAGTTACCGATTTTATTATGTCTGGAGAAGATTCCAGAATGGGGGGTGGCTTATACTGGTTTGAAGGACAATCAGATAACTGTACTAACGGTCCTAATTGTATGAAAGCAGCCAATACCAGTGCATATGCTGCTTATGTGACTTCAAAAATGTATCAGTTAACCAATAATGAAGCCTATTTAACTTTTGCCAAGAGGGTTTATGAATGGACGTATACCACTCTTCGTGATCCTTCTGATAATTTATATTGGAACGATATCAATATTGGATCTGAGCAAATAAATACCACTAAATGGACGTATAATGCGGCCATGATGATAATGTCTGCCGTAAATCTTTATGAAATCAGTGACGATCAGGAATATTTAGATGAAGCCGTTACTACGGCTAGATCTGCCCACTCTAAATTTACAAAGGTGACTAACGGAAGGATATTTTATCCTCCTAATGATTCATGGTTTAATGTAGAGTTGCTTACAGCTTATATTCAATTATCGCAATATGATTCCAAAACTAAAGATTATGTGGAGGTATTTAAAGATAATATGGATTATGCATGGGAAAATGCCAGGAATAACGAAGGTCAGTTTTATGAAGATTGGTCTGGAAACAACGAAGGGAGATTTTACTGGTTGCTACATCAGGCGGCCCTGGTAGAAGCTTTTGGAAGAATTGCTATTTACGAAAACCAATAAAAAATGATTGATTTAAAAAGGGAAATTAGAGAAACAAGTCAAATCGAATTACCGGTTAAAGACAAGGATGAAAGAGAAGGGTACAATATCTATCCTTCCTTTAATATTGGTGATAGCACCATTAACTGTGGGTATGATTCGTTAGCCAAGTCGCTAGTAGGTATTCCGGTACTCAAAATAGACGGTTATGTGGGGGTAATTTTTGAAGCTGTAAAGCACCAACTTGACGAAGCCTTTAGTAATCTGGATATCCAGGCCCAATGGATAAATGTAGAAAACGCTTTAAAAGAAGAAAAAGAGATCGATACGCTGGTAGCCCCTTTTTTAGGTGGAGATGATCCGGTATTTGGAAAGCTAAGTACCCTCGATTTGATTGATTTTTTTGATCCTTCTAAATTAGAAGCATTAAGTAAAACTACGGGTAAAAATCCAATTATTTTTTATGGAACAGGAGCAGCACTTGTACCAGTGGAAGGAGTGAATCTTTTTGTGGAAGTAAGTAAGAATGAAATCCAGTACCGCTCTAGAGCGGGGGCAGTACTTAACTTGGGAGCTTCAAAATCTTTTCATCCTAAAAAGATGTACAAAAGATTTTATTTTGTGGATTGGGCCGTGCTAAACAAACATAAAAATGCTCTTAAGGATAGGATTGATTTTATGATCGATGGCCAACGATCTATAGAAATAACCTGGATGACAGGGGATAATTGGAGAAAAGGCATTCAGGAATATGTAAAAAATCCAATTAGAGTTAGACCATGGTTCGAACCCGGTGCATGGGGAGGACACTGGATAGAAAAGCATATTAAAGGCCTTTCGGAAGATGTGATCAATTATGCCTGGTCCTTTGAACTTATCGTTCCCGAAAACGGCGTTATTTTTGAAAGTTCCGGGTATTTACTAGAATTTTCTTTTGACTTTTTGATGTATCATGCCGGGAGTAAAATTCTTGGTGATGATTTCGAAACTTATCAGTACGAATTCCCTATACGCTTTGATTTTCTGGACACTTTTGATGGAGGAAACCTATCCATTCAATGTCATCCTCAAAAGCAATATATGAAGGAACATTTCGGAGAAAATATTACCCAGGAAGAAACCTATTACATACTGGATAGAAAAAATAATGCACAGGTTTATTTAGGTTTTCAGGAAGGGGTCACTCCATCTGGTTTTCAACATGCTTTGGAAGAAAGCGTTCGGCTTAATAAAGAATTGGATATTCTTAAATACGTACAGGCTTTTGATGCCAAAAAGCATGGCCTTTATTTAATCCCACCGGGAACAATACATGGCTCTGGGACAGATAATCTGGTTTTAGAGATTAGTTCTACACCGTACATTTATACATTCAAAATGTATGATTGGCTTAGGTTAGACCTGGATGGAAAGCCAAGACCAATCAATATAGAACGGGGAATGGATAATTTGGTTTTCGAACGTTCTGGAGAAAGCGTAGCTAAAGAACTTATTGCATCGCCAGAGATTCTGGAGGAAAATAAGAATTATACCTTAGAACATCTGGCTACACATTCGGAGCATTTATACGACGTGCATCGTTATACAATAAATACCAAAGTAAATATAGATACCGAAAACAAAACACATATTTTAAGCCTGGTAGAAGGGCAAAAAATGCTAATAAAGACTTCAGAAAAGAGCTTTTTATTCAGTTATGCAGAGTCTTTTATAATGCCCGCTATTGTAGGAAACTATACGATTGAAAATCTAACCGATATGCCTATAAAACTTATAAAAGCCTTTATCAAATAACAGTTGGGGTATCACTGTAAAAGTTAAACTATTAATCTTAAAAAAATAATGCATAGTATAGGAGTTGATATTGGGGGAAGTCATATTACTGCGTGTATTTATGACCATACCAGTAAATCCATAGCTACAGACAGTTTAATCTACCGAAAAGTAAATTCCAGGGGATCAAAAAATGAAATCATCGAGGCATGGGCTAGCGCCATTGATTCCTGTAGGAAGAAGGTAGATGTTAAAGTTGAAGGTGTTGGTGTTGCTATGCCTGGCCCTTTTGATTATTATAACGGTATAAGTCTTATAGAAAATGTAGATAAATTAAGTGCCCTTTATAAAGTGGATATCCGAACTGAACTTGCAAGACACTTAAAAATTGATCCTTCTAAAATTCGATTTATAAATGATGCCACTGCGTTCTCGATTGCAGAAGCGATGATTGGATGTGCCAGGGATTATAGGCGGGTGGTGGCCATTACATTAGGAACGGGGCTTGGGGCCAGTTTTTTGGCCTCTGGCAAGCCTATAATTGAAGATGATAGGGTGCCCAAGGGGGGATTTTTATATAATCAATTGTATAAAGGAAAAGTAGCAGATGAGCTTTTTTCTACTCGGGGGATTCTTCGTGATTATAAAGAGCGTACAGGTAAGAGTGTGACGAATGTCCGTAGGATTTCTGAACTGGCTAGAGAAGATGAATTTGCACAAAACACTATGGATCAATTCGGAAAAGATCTGGGGCTTTTTTTAGCGCCTTTTTTGAATAAGTTTAATGCAGAGGTTTTAGTTTTAGGAGGCAATATCTCAAAAGCTTATCCATATTTTGAAAGCTCGTTAAGCAAACAACTTCCTCAAATTAATATTGAAATATCGGAATTTGGTGAACAATCGGCTGTTATTGGTAGTGCTATTTTATTAGATGATCACTATTACAAAGAGATAACCCCAATAATAAAACTGATGTAATGGCAACTAATAAACTAAATTATAAAGCTTTATTCCCCGTTTTATTTACCTATGTCGTTATGGGGTTTGTCGACATTGTTGGAGTAAGTACAGGCTATGCACAACGGGACTTTGATCTTTCTCCAGAAACAGCTCAATTAATACCTTCTATGGTATTTATTTGGTTCTTTTTTCTCTCTATACCTATAGGTATCCTACAGCATAATTACGGAAAAAGAAAATTATTATTAATGGGTATTGCGCTTACAGGTATAGGTATGTTTATTCCTTTTATCGTATATACCTATATTACCCTATTAGGGTCTTTTATTCTATTAGGAGTAGGTAATACTATAATTCAGGTTGCTTCTAATCCTCTTTTAAAAGATGTGGTAAGTGACAAGAAGTTTGCAAGTTTTATGAGTTTATCTCAGTTTATCAAAGCACTAAGTTCTCTTTTTGGTCCAATTATCGTTACATATATGGTAAGCCTGTTTGGCGATTGGAAGCTTGTTTTTCTGGTTTATGGTATCATCTCAATTCTTACAGGAATAGGTCTTGGTCTTACTTCAATTGAAGAAAGTGAGTCGATGGTCAAAGCTTCTTTTTCCAGTTCTATTAAATTACTTAAGGATCCTTTTGTCTTGAGTATGGTATTAGCTATTTTTTTAATTGTGGGGCTTGATGTGGGGATGAATACAAACATCCAAAATCTTTTAGTAGAAAGGTTTGGCGTCTCTTTAGAAAATGCGTCCCTTGGCATTAGCATTTACTTTACCTCTTTAATGATTAGTCGTTTTGGTGGAGCAATGCTACTTAGTAAAATCGATAATTATAAATTCTTACTATGGTCTGCACTAAGCACTGTACTATTTTTAGTATTTCTCATATTTTCACCAAATCCTACGTTTACAAAAGTTAGTATTTTTTTGATAGGACTAAGTTCTGGAAATCTTTTCCCTTTAGTTTTTTCTTTAACTATAAGTCAAATACCAAACAGGGCAAACGAAATTTCAGGATTAATGATTATGGCTGTTGTTGGGGGAGCGGTTATTCCGCCATTAATGGGTATATTAAATAGTGCATTTGGAATATTAGCAAGTTTTGGATTGTTGGTATTAAGTGCACTATATGTGTTTTCTGTATATTTTATCTTTCAAAAGAAAAATAGAAGTTATAAATAATGAGCATGAGCCGATTAGAATGTCTATTCGGCTCAAAAAATACGTAGCTATTTGATAGGGAAAACTATCGATGTATGATCAATCACTTTTCTTTTTATTAAAAGACTCTAAATACGATATTCTTTAAAAATAAGATTATTTTTAAAGAATATAAATCGTAAACTTGTCTTTAGCCTCTTTTTGGACTACCTAATCTTCTTCTTTTGAGATTATTCTAAATTTTATCGCTGGAATTTAAAATTAAATGTATTTGCAAGAGACTAAATATAAGGTTATTTTGTGTACTAAAAGACTGCTATATCCATGTTCACATTTATCGTTTCTATCCTCTTACTCATCCTGGGATATTTTACTTATGGCAAATTCGTAGAAAAAATATTTGGAGCTAGGGACAAAGAGCAAGATACTCCGTCTCATACCGAAAACGATGGAGTAGATTTTGTACCCCTAAAAAAGCAAAAAAATGCGTTTATACAATTGCTCAATATTGCTGGTGTGGGACCCATTTTTGGGCCTATCCTTGGAGCACTTTATGGGCCGGTAGCCTTTTTATGGATCGTACTGGGATGTATTTTTGCGGGTGGGGTACATGATTATCTTACCGGAATGATATCGGTAAGGAACAAAGGTTTGCAACTTCCCGCGCTTGCGGCGAAATATATCGGTAAACCTTTTAGTCATCTGGTGAACCTTTTTGCCTTATTGCTACTTTTACTGGTAGGAACCGTGTTTGTAGTAGCACCATCAGAGATGATTAGTGAATTATTAGACGGTAGCCAGCAAACTCTAATGCTTATCACAGCGGCAATTTTTCTTTATTATACCATTGCTACGATATTACCTATTGATAAGATTATAGGTCGCATATACCCTTTTCTGGGTGCTATGCTTTTATTAAGTGCACTGGGTATTGGGATTGGAATATTTTTTAGTAGTAATTCCATACCTGAAATCGATTTTGAAAATTTGCACCCCGATAATATTCCCTATTATCCGTTAATTTTCCTTACCATATCCTGCGGAGCTCTTTCGGGATTTCATGCAACACAATCCCCTATAATTTCCAGAACACTTAATAATGAGAAGGACGGGCGTTACGTATTTTATGGAATGATGATCGCCGAAGGGGTTATAGCTATGGTCTGGGCGGCAGCGGCAATGACAATAACAGACCAGCAGGAAATATACCAGCTTATACAAGATGGTGGCCCCGGTTTAGTGGTAAACCATTTGGCTACAATAATACTGGGTTCTATAGGCGGGACTATTGCCGTGATAGGAATTATCGTATTACCCATTACCTCTGGGGATACTTCATTTAGAGCGGCGCGTATGATTGTCGCAGAATACATTAAACGGCCGCAGAAAGAACTTAAAAATCGGTTTATGATTGCGATACCAATTTTTGCAGTTTCTTTTCTGTTACTTACCGTGGTCGATTTCGATATGTTATGGCGTTATTTTTCCTGGGCGAATCAGGTTACTGCTGCTATTGCACTGTGGACGGGTACGGCTTATCTTTACCGGCAGGGGAATTATTACTGGATTCCGCTCGTACCGGCAGTCTTTATAACCAGTGTAGTGATTACTTATATTTTTTATGATAGTGATCTTGGATTTGGGCTGGGTATGACATTGAGCAAATGGATTGGTATTGGCTTTGCACTTTTCTGTGCAATACTCCTTCATTTAGGATCGGATATAAAAAAGCATATAAATTTTAGTTCAAAATAAAAGCAACATACTGCTTTCTTTACGAATATACTTTGATTTTGAGTGCGTTGTGCCTGTTTATCCATATACAAGTATTGGTTTTTTTTAATAAGCATGGTAGCCTTTGGTGCCAAAACCGGGGTAGTTATCATTTAGGTTAATGGATAAAAAAGTTGCTTATGATACCAAATAATTAAGTATATAGCTGCTGTCAGTTTTTAGTGCAAGGTAGAAGTTATGACATAATTCATCATATTATAAGACAATATTAGATTTTGGTCATTTTAGGAAAAGTATTGGTTACTAATCAGGTGACCTCTTGTCCTAATTTTGCTTCGAAATTCTAATATATAAATCAAAGTCACCATGATGAATTTAAATTTTAATACTAAAAAAATTGGATTTTTTGCCATTTCCGGCATCATCGTTTTATTGATCATCCTGGCATTTACAACAAAAGAGGAGGAAAATATAACTCAGGTTGATTCTTCTGCTCTAGAGGTTCAGGTTGCTACGCCTGTGTACGATAAAATCACTGAATGGGACGAATATTCAGGACGTTTTGAAGCTAGTAATCGAGTTGAGGTTCGTGCAAGGGTAAGTGGCTTTTTAGAAAAGGTCAATTTTAGTGATGGACAAATGGTAGAAAAAGGGCAGGTTCTCTTTGTTATTGATCAAAGACCGTTTCGAATTGAACTAGAGCGGGCAAAAGCGGGGTATGAGCAGGCTTTCGCAAGTTTAAAAACTGCCGAGGATAATTATAAAAGAGTGGAATCTTTAAAAGAAACCGGTGCATTATCCACTGAAGAATATGACCGCCGTAAGCAAGCTTTTGTTCATGCCAGGGCAAGTTTAGAATTGGCAGCTGCCAGTGTGGATCATGCAAAATTAAATCTGGAATTTACCGAAGTAAAAGCGCCTATTTCAGGTTTGGTAAGTAGGGATAAAGTGAATGAAGGAAACATTATCGATGGTGGCAGTGCAAATTCAACCTTGCTCACTACAATCGTAGCGACTAGCCCTATCCATTTTTATTTCACCGAGAGTGAATCGGAATATCTTAAATATGTACGTCTGGCCAAAGAAGGTAAGCGCGGCAATGCTAGATCTGAAGGGATACCTGTAATGATCAAACTTTCTGATGAAGAACAATTTATGCACACCGCATTATTAGACTTCGTGGATAACGAAATAGATGAACAATCGGGAACGATAGAAAGTCGTGCCGTTATGGATAACAATGATCACTTATTGGAACCTGGAATGTTTGGAAAAGCCAGGATTTCTGGAAGTGAAGAGCATAAGGCGCTTATGATCCCAGACGAGATTATTGGAACAAATCAGTCCCTTAGATATGTATATGTGTTAGATGGAGAACATAAAGTGAGTAGTCGAAACCTTACTTTAGGACCATTACATTCTAATGGTTTACGTATTGTTCGTAGCGGTCTTCAGCCAAAGGATCAACTTATTATTAATAATCTTCAAAAGATAAGGCCTGGAATGCCGGTTTCGCCAAAAGTGGTAGACATCCCTTTACCGGATCAAAAAAAATAAATCAACCTCTCAAATCATGTAAGTATTCGATACTGGATGTTAGATCAACTGCTAAGATTTGAAACAGCATGATTTAAGAACATATCACATCCTTTGCTGGATATTAGCTATTCCCTTAAAACTTTATAAACCAAATAGAGAATAAGGGAGTGTTTCGCCAAAATTAAAATTCTATGAAATTCAGTCAAATATTTATAAAGCGGCCTATTTTTGCCGCTGTCCTAAGTGTGCTTATACTTATCGTTGGGGGCTTGGCATATGTGTCCTTACCCACCTCACAGTTTCCGGATGTAGCTCCCCCCACCATTGAAGTAGTTGCAAGCTATCCCGGCGCCAATGCCAAAACTTTATCTGAAACCGTTGCTGCTCCAATCGAAAAAGAGATTAATGGGGTGGAAGACATGATCTATATGACTTCCCAATCTTCTGCAGATGGTCGGGTTATTGTACAAATAGCATTTAAGCTTGGGACAGATTTGGATAAAGCACAGGTACAGGTGCAAAACCGTGTAGCCATAGCAGAGCCGCGTTTGCCGGAGTCGGTTAGAAGGCTGGGAGTGACCACCAGAAAAGTTTCTCCTGATATGCTTATGGTAATCAACCTTTATTCTCCAGAAGAGACTTATGATCAAACTTATATGGCAAATTATGCCGTATTACAGCTTCGTGACGAATTGGCCCGTATTAAAGGAATTGGGCATATTCAACTTTTTGGCGCAGCAGAATACGCCATGCGCATCTGGCTGGATCCTGATAAAATCGCAAGTCTTGATCTTACGGCGGCTGAAGTTGTTGCAGCATTAAGAGCCCAGAATGTTCAGATAGCAGGAGGAACTTTGAACACTTTACCTTCGGGAAATCAGTCTGCCTTTGAAATTAATATTCAAACTCAGGGAAAACTTGTTTCGCCACAGCAATTTGAAGATGTTATAATAAAAGATAATGACGGGCGTATTGTACGCCTAAAAGATATTGGGAGAGCAGAGCTGGGCGCCCAAAATTATACCACACGAGGCTATCTGGGGAAAAAGCCTGCTATTGCGATGCCTGTTTTTCAACAACCGGGTGGAAATGCATTGGAAACAGCTCATGAGATTCAGGAAAAGATGAAGACACTTTCAGAACGTTTTCCTGAAGACCTTAATTATGATATCGCCTATAACCCTACAAAGTTTATTCAGAAATCTATTGACGAAGTATATCACACAATTTTTGAAGCCATTGTACTGGTAATCTTTGTTATTTTGCTATTTCTCCAATCTTGGCGGGCCGCCGTTATACCAATATTAGCCATACCTGTTTCCTTAATCGGAACCTTTGCAGTAATGCAGGCCATCGGTTTTTCGCTAAATACGTTAACCTTATTTGGGCTGGTGCTTGCCATAGGGATTGTAGTAGATGATGCCATTGTAGTGGTAGAGAATATGGAGAGGTATTTAAGCAAAGGCCTGTCACCAAAAGAAGCCGCTATAAAAACCATGGATGAAGTTGGAGGCGCACTTGTGGCCATCGGTCTGGTATTAATTGCGGTGTTTATACCTACGGCCTTTTTGGAAGGAATATCAGGACAGTTTTATAAACAATTTGGGATGACGATTGCGGTGGCAACGGCAATCTCTGTATTCGTATCCTTAACCTTAAGTCCTGCTATGGCTGCATTATTGATGCGTCATGAAGAAAAAACGGATAAAAAACCTTTTATCTTGTTAAGGCCTTTCGTTTTTATAGGAGACAAGTTTAACCATTTTATGATTTCCCTTTCCAATAATTATGGGAAATCGGTTCAGAAACTGGTAAGAACAGCCATGCTGGTTATGATTGTCTATTTTGGACTTGTAGCTTTTACGGGATTCGAATTTAATAGAGTGGCCAAAGGTTTTATTCCTGCGATGGATCAACAGTATTTTATAACGGTGATACAGTTGCCCCCGGGATCATCTTTATCCAGGACAGATGCTGTTGTACAGGATGTTCTTGATATCTCACTGGAAATTGATGGGGTAGCGAATGCAATTTCTTTTACAGGATTTGATCCTACTTCTAATACGATAGCATCAAATTCAGCAGTAGTTTTTCAGGTACTTGAAGATTTCGATATAAGAAACGATAAGAATATCGATTATACCGAACTTATGGGAAGCATTCGCGCAAAAGTGGGGCAAATAGACAACGCCATGGTGTTGGTGATTCCTCCGCCATCGGTAAGTGGTATCGGGAATGCAGGAGGATTTAAAATGATGGTTCAGGACAGGGCCAATCTGGGAACCGAAAAATTATTGGAAGCCACCAACACACTGGCAATGGCCGCTAACCAGGATCCTGTTTTAAGTAATGTTTTTACGTTTTTTAATAACCAGACACCTCAGTTATTTTTGGATATTGACCGGGTAAAAGCAGAAAAACTGGGAATTAATGTACAGGATATTTTTCAATCTCTGGAAATTTATATGGGTTCTGCTTTTGTAAATGAGTTCAATTATCTGGGAAGAACATTTCAGGTTACCGCTCAGGCCGATTCCCCTAATCGTTTAACTCCGGAAGATCTTGATAAAATTCGGATCAGAAACCGTGATGGGCAAATGGTTCCCATGGGGACTATTGCCAGTCATGAAAATACTGCCGGAGCTTCAAGAATTCCAAGATTTAACCTGTATCCTTCAGCCTCTCTAAACGGGGATTTTTCACCAGGCTATAGCTCTGGAGAGGCTATTGAACGAATGGAACAATTAGCCAACGAGGTGTTACCCGATGGAGTTTCATTTGAATGGACTGAGATCGCTTATCAGGAGAAGCAGGCAGGAAATACTGCAGGTGTTGCATTTTTCCTTGCTGTGGTATTCGTCTTTTTACTATTAGCCGCCCAGTTTGAGAGCCTGATATTACCACTAGCCGTCATATTTATAGTGCCTATGGTCTTGTTATTCGCAATTTTGGGAATCGATCTCGCCGGACTGGATAATAATATCATGGTGCAGATAGGTTTGGTTGTTTTGGTAGGTCTGGCAAGTAAGAATGCTATTTTAATCGTTGAGTTTGCTAAACAACTGGAAGAACAGGGAATGGAGCTAAAGAAAGCAGTAATCGAAGCTTCAAAACTGAGATTACGTCCCATTTTAATGACCGCAATGGCCTTTATATTGGGGGTAGTACCGCTGGCCTTAGCAACCGGAGCTGGCGCAGAACTTCGGGTGTCATTAGGAATTGCGGTATTTAGCGGAATGCTAGGTGTGACCATTTTTGGAATATTTCTGACTCCGGTATTCTATTATTTGGGCAGAAAATGGACTACTAAACGCCGTAATGGAACAATAGGTTTAGAGAATCAAAAAACAAAGGAAGAGTAAAAAAGGATATGAAAAATTTAATAGTAATAGTAAGTTTATTGGTTTTAGTTTCCTGTGGAATTCAAAAACGAGCGTATCAGGTTTCTGATCCCGTTAAGGTGAATAATGATTATTTAACCAAAGCACTTCAGGATACTATATTTAATGATCAGGAGCATATCACGCGGTGGTGGTCTGCGTTTAAAGACCCTGTTTTGGATACGCTGATTGAAAGAGCAGGTACCAATAATTTAGATATTAATACTGCTGTCGCAAATTTTGAAGCATCCAGAGCTTCATTAAAGGCACGTAAATTTGATCGTTGGCCTGTGGTAACAATGAATGGATCCTATAACAGGACCCGTTTAGGAGAAAATGTGTTTGTACCGGGTATGAACCCTACTTATAGTACGTATAGTGGAAGTATGGATGCCGTCTGGGAGACAGATATTTTTGGAAGGGTTTCCAATAGGGTTAAAGGATCTTATGCTTATAATCAGCAGATGCTGGCTGATATGCACGGCGTTTATCTGCGTATATTTGCTGAAGTGGCTACAAATTATCTACAGTTACGGGGAACACAATATTTACTGGATATCGCACAACGAAACCTTAAGGGGCAGCAGGATACGTACGATCTAACCCTTAAACTGTCTGATGCAGGAACCAGTAATACTCTTGATGTCTCCCGTGCCCTTGCGCAATTAGAAAGCACCCGGGCAAGTATTCCTCCGCTAGAAGCCAGGATAGAAGCACTTAAAAATAGTTTAAGCATTTTGACCGGTGAGATTCCCGGCAAGCTTTCTGGGGATATCATTGGCAAACAGGCTTTGCCAGATTTACCGGCATCAGTACACCTGGGAAATGTCAAGGAATTATTGCGTCGCAGACCAGATGTAAGAAGAGCCGAAGCAGCACTTCAGGTCAAAATCTCGGCCTATAATATCGCTGTTGCGGATCTATACCCAAAAATTGAATTTGGAGGATCTGTAGGTTTTTCTGCTGTAGATTTTGCCAATTTCGGGAGTAAGGAATCTTTTACCTGGAGCCTGCTGCCAAGCATTAGCTGGGCCGCTTTTAATTTGGGCAGGGTTAAACAGCAAATAAGAAAAAATGATGCTGAAACCCTGGCTGCTCTGGCGCAATATGAGAAAGTGGTTTTGGAAAGCTTAGAAGAAATAAAAACCAGTATGAGCAATTATTCTCATGAGCTGAAAAGAAGGGAGATTTTAAAAAATTCCTCAATGGCTAGTGCTAAAGCTGCAGAAATTGCCCAGAAAAGATTTAATGCAGGCCTTGATAACTTTATTGATTATCTAAGTGCAGACAATGCGTTGCTTATTGCTGAAAATTCGTTGGCGATGAGTGAGATATCATCGGCAACTTCGCTTATAGCTATATATAAAGCATTAGGCGGAGGTTGGGAGATTATCTCTGATGAAGAACTGAAAATTAAATTTGAAAAGATGAAATTAAGTCAGCACTAATGTTATTAAATATTATTTTTAAACTATTGAACGCTAATCTGACGGGAAACACTAATTTCAGCATATAAAATCAGCACTGATTATTTGTGAATTACGGTAAATAGTTACCGGAGTTTACCCAAATTATAAGAATTGTTAATTCATGGATAAAGGGAACATCCCTGTTTTTGATACATTTAATGACTACTATGAAGCGATTGATTTCCCTCATAGGAGTCAGATTCCTTATTTCGATATTTTTAAGGCCGATAGCCTGGAGCCTACAACAAGACGTTGTATGCCCCCTTATCGTCAGGGCTTTTATCAAATTGGTCTTTTAAATAATTTTGGAGATACAGAATTTAACCTGAATACCGACATTTTGAATTTGGAGGGACATCCGTTATTTTTTGTGGTGCCGGGGCAGTTTTTTTCCTGGTTTCGGGATAAAAACCTACAAGGCTATTTTATCATGTTTAAAAAAGAGTTTTTAGGCAATTCTTTTTCAGATTTGGTTAATGATTTTCCTTTTCTAAAAATATCAGAGAATAACTTTATGATGTTATCATCAGAAGAGTACCGTTCTTTATCCTTTGATATGGAGCGTATTTATTCGGTTTCCAGAAATCCACATCCTTATCAGGAAAAAATGCTGGAAGGCATGCTGGTCTCTTTACTTTATTTTTGCAAGGCGATTTTCGAAAAGAATAGCAGAACAGATAATTATGTCTCCAGACCGCAGTCCATTACGAATCAATTTGAAATATTGGTTGATAAAATGTATTTAGATACCAAAAATGTAACAGACTATGCGGAAAAACTTAATATCACCCCCAATTATCTAACCACTACATTAAAGCAGTTTACTGGTAAGACGGCCAAGGACATTATTAGTGAACGCCTGTTTAATGAAAGTAAAAGTTTACTGAAGTATTCGGGGCTTGATATTGCAGAAATTTCTTATCGTTTAAATTTTCAGGAGCCCACTCATTTCACCCGCTTTTTTAAAAAGCATAGTGGAATAACTCCTAATCAGTTTAGAAAGTCGTAATTGTAAAGCATAAAGTCAGAATAATTAAGGAACTAAAATATTTTTACTTGTGGAGCATTCGTAAATTTGTAAAGTTAAAAAGGTAGTATGATATGGATAGGAAAAGAGTTGCAGTATTAACAGAAGCAGGAAATGGCTTAGGTAAAGCTATGGCTAACCTTTTGTTACATCAGAATTATAAAGTGATCATTGCAGCAGGCGAAGAAAGCTATAATAAACTTTCGCAGGAGGGGAATAGTGTGAGGGATTTTGATCTTATCCTGGTTGATTTTACTTCAGAGCATAGCCTTTTACATCTAAGAGATAAAATAAAAAAGGAATATGGACAACTGGATTTACTGATCAATAATGCAGAGACGGTGAATGGTTTTGGCCATAAAATTGACCAGTTGGATATTAGTGAAGTAAAATATTTGTTTGAAATCAACTTCTTTTCGATTTTAAGAATCATTCAGTTAATGAAACCTTTACTGGAAAACAGTGAAGCTCCCAAAATAATAAATGTAACCAGTGCCTTGGGAGATCTTTCCAAGATGAATGACGAGACATTTTGTTATTCCAATTATGATCTTACAGGATATTCATGTGCGAAGGCAGCACTAAATATGTATACCCACTTACAGTGCAAAGAATTTAAACCCGATAAAATCAATATTTACAGTTTCGATCCGGTAGCCCTTAAAAACTGTACGTACAATTCGGTGATCATTTGTGATGAAGTGAAAGATCGGTTTATTTCTTTGGTGCAATAACCGGGAAAAATAACCTATATACTAGAAAGAATTTCTAAATTTAACTATGGAAGGGGATAAAAAAGGAATCATAAGGCCATTAAAGAATACTGAATTTAGAGTAAAGTCCAATTCATTTGAGGGGACAATTATTATTCCTGATATTAGTGGTTTTACCAGTTTTGTTAATTCCATGGATTTTTCCTTAGGAAAAGAGATCACTATTGAGCTGCTTCAGGTGATAATCGATCAAAATATTCTAAACCTTACGATTTCAGAAATAGAAGGTGATGCGATCTTGTTCTATAAAAAATCTACTCTCACCTTGCAACAGGTTAAAAAGCAATACGAGCAAATGCTATCAGCCTTTAGCCATAAGGTCAATACGCTTAGTTTACAATATGGTTTTGAAATTAAGCTTTCATTAAAACTGGTGGCTCACTATGGGGAAATATCAACTTATACGATAGGTGGTTTTGAGAAATTGTATGGTAAGCCAGTGATAGAAGCTCACCAATTATTAAAAAATCCAATAAAAAGCAATTCTTATTTTTTGATAACCGAAGATTTTTTTAATGCCACAAGTCAAACTGTAAATAAAACCCATTATTCAGGAAGTAAACTTTGTGAGGTATATGGCTCATTAAAAAATATAGGGTATATTTTTTTCGATTATGAAGCAGATCGGGATAATCCTTCTATTAACGGCTATTTAAGGTAAGACTTCTTTTTGACAAGGTTATAAGCGATGGGCAAAAGTGTTGCCTGTTTAAAGAATAAAAGCTAAAAGAGAAAATGATAGCTTTAAAAGAAAAGTCTTTTATAAAAGAATTCATTGGATTATAAAAAAATGATTGTATAGTTACTTCATTTAAAAGTTCAGATTTTTTGATATTAATTTCGTTATTTTTTCTAAACAGAGATAAAAGTTTCTAATCTCTCAAAAAGGGGATTAAGACTTTCTGCATTTATTAAAATGGAATAACCTAGTAAGAATATTATCCTACTACCAACTTTTATTAGAGGGATAGAGACAGTCAGATATAGATAGCAAAAGAAATTGAATCCATAGAATATTTATTGAAACAAGAATTTTAGGGTATTAATTTTTTTATATTATCAATCATACCTAATGGTTTATCAAAGAAATATTTAGATTACTTATTTACTAAGAAATAGCCATTTGAAATACAAAATAGTGATAATTAGAGTGTAAAAATTTTAGTTTTTTCTTTATGTCCATTTAAATCATTTCCGGGGCCATTCGAATCATATCAAAAGAATGGAACATAATTGATTGTACATTTAAAAAAATAATTTTAGAAAAAACAGAATATATTTTTTTTCATATTAAAATTATTTGATTTAGCCTAAAAAAATAAGCCTGTGTTTTCACAGGCTTTTTTGCTTTAAAATAATGTAGCTGATAGAAAGGTTTGTGTTATTTTTGAATTTTAAAAGATGTATTCCTACTAAAGAAATGTCTTTTAAGTTGGTTGTTTTGACGTTCGAAATTTACCAGTGTGCTAAATTGCCAGTTTTTCAGCAAAAGATTTCCGATGTGATCTACTTACATGTAATAGCTTGCCATCTTCCATACGAACATCTAACTCAGATTTCTCAGAATGTATGATTTCCTGTAAAAAATTAATATTGATAATATATGATCTGTGAATTCTAAAAAAGTAATCTTCCTGGAGTAATTGAAATAGCTTCGTTAGCGATTCTCTGATGACATGCTTTTTATCTTTTGTATAGATTTCAGCGTAATAACGGTCTGCTATAATATATTTAATAGTATTCACTTTAATGAACATGGTTTTGTTTCCCAGTTTAACAGGTAGAGACTTCAAAATAATGGGTACCTGTGCATTAAGTTTCAGATTTCCAAATGACTGATCACTAAGTTTCAGATATTCTCTAATCAACATCACCTTGTCTATACTTTTATAGAAACGTTGTTTGTTGAAGGATTCAATTAAAAAATCCTGAGCGCCATAATCAAACGCATGTACAGCATTTTTAGGTTCCTTCGAGTATAGAATAAAGATGGACTTTTTAGGCTTATTTCTTATCTGATAAATAAATCGGGAGGTAGCGCTCGAGTCAATATCCATATTGAGAAAAAAAGATCGGGTTCCTTTGTTTCAGCAATATCGATTGCGGAATTAAAGTCTTCTGCATCAAATACTTTAAAGTTTTCTGGCTTAGTGTTGAGTAGTTTACATATCTCTATTCTCTTATCGAGATTTTCATCTACAATTAATATCTTCATAATCCTTCATTTTGCGTTCGTCATTTTGATGTAAATGACATGTTCGATTACAAAAGTATATAGATCATGTAGAAAAAAACTGTAAATAAATTCATTTTCCTTAAGTGAACTTTTCTAATTAGTACTATAAGTTAAAGATTTTTAACTAATTCGGTAATTAATTTTTTCGAAAACTTCTGTCAAGCTTTTATTTTTAATTTTATTTAGCTCTTTTGGGCTGATTCCTGTAAATCGCGCAAAATCTTTTTTAAGATGTGAATAGTCAAAATAATCATTTTGATAGATTGCTTCCTGAATGCTGTAAGAATTTCTAAGAATGCCTCTAAGAATGAAATTGAACCGTATTAGACGAATGTAAAAATTTGGAGGAAAACCAATATATCGCTTAAAGTGTGCATGAAGACTACTTTTCGACAGCGGGTATTGATCTAAGATTTCCGGAATTGTTGTTTTTCCTTCTTTTTCAAAAATCAAATTGATTATTGGAGTAATAGGAGTTGGCTCTGACCATTCATTAATAAAAGGGGATAAATGTTCGAGTATAATTTTTTCAGCCTCTTTAATATCAGTCACATGAGAAAGTTTGCTTCTTAATTGTAGAAAGAGTTCTTGAAGATCAAGAGGTAGTAGAGGAAATAAATTTGCAGAAATTGGATTTTTGGGCAATTTAACCATATTGTATAATAAATCCGGTTTTATGCTAATAGCGACGAGTTTGGATTCTTTCGAAGCTCCTATCTTGTAAAAATTTTCTACAGGTTGGATTTCTACAGGCTCAATTTCAGGTTTAGATCCATCAGAAGTGATTTTCTTGAAATTGCCATAAGTGAAGCATATAAACACTTTTCCAGATCCGATCAATAAATCTTTGTCAACAGTGGCTAAATATTGAATCAAAGATAGATTGATGAATAAGGGATGTGATCTAAAGTCTTTGTTCTGAAAAACAAAATGTTGCATAAAGAGAAAGAGATGTTTGATGTGATTTTTTTAAGACTGACAAAATAGGAAAAATGTATAATTAGTTGAATTATTCCGTATTAGATTCCGAATTATAATTTTCGGTAAGTGACAAACAAATTAATTGTTTGAATATTTGATAAAAAATAATTTCAAAAATAAGATTTTTATTAAAATCTAAAGAAATTAATATGCCAAACAAAGATTAATATTTGCAAACGGATTCATAAATGTTGTTATTGGTATCAGATACTTAACCGCTGGAATCATATTGCAAATTCGCGACTTTTTTACTGTTAGATTAGCCGACCTAATTTTTAACGAAGTAAAAATTTATGAGAATTCACTACAATCTTGGGTGTTTGTTACTCTTTTTGCTAACAAGCATCTCCACATTTGCACAAAGCAATACCATTACTGGGACGGTTTCTGATACGGATGGGATGCCGTTACCAGGGGTTAATGTAATTGTGAAAGGAACCAATAATGGGGTTCAAACAGATTTTGATGGAGAGTATTCCATTAAAGCATCGGAAGGTGATGTGTTAGTATTTTCATTCGTAGGAATGATTACTGCAGAGATCACCGTTCAGCAAGCCACAACTATCGATGCCACTTTGGAGCAAAATACGGCACAGCTTGATGAAGTTGTCGTTACTGCTGTTGGTATTGAAAGAGAAAAAGCTTCTTTAGGTTCGGCCACAACCACCGTTAATGCAGAAGAAATTACAAGAGGTGCGCAATCCAATATTGCCGATGCCCTTAAAGGAAAAGTAGCCGGGGTTAATATCTCTGCGGCTTCAACAGATCCAGGAGCTTCATCTGGAGTTATTATTCGCGGTATTAGCACTATGGGAGGTTCAAATCAGCCTTTATATGTAGTTGATGGAGTGCCGATCAATAATGGATCTGCATTTTCAAGTAGTCTTGGTGGGGGATATGATTTTGGTCGTGGTTCACAGGACATCAACCCGGATAATATTAAAAGTATGACAATTTTAAAAGGAGCATCTGCCACTTCTTTATATGGTTCTAGAGCAGCTAATGGGGTAATTATTATTACAACTAAAAGTGGTCAGTCCGGTAAATTAAGTGTTGAGCTGGGTAGTACGTCATTTTTTACTAGAATTTCCAGAACACCAAATTATCAATCAACTTACGGACAAGGGTGGGATTTTACTCACCGTTTAAATGAGAATGGGTCCTGGGGACCAAGGTTTGATGGTACTCCCCGCGTATGGGGAAATGTTGTGGATAATTCACAACGTCTAAAGCCTTATTTATTTCAGGAGGATCAATTAGAGAATTTTTTTGACACAGGAACATTCTTCCAAAATAACGTTGCGGTTTCAGGAGGAAATGAAAATTCTACTGTACGTTTGTCATATTCCAATTTACGACAAGATGGAATATATCCAACAGATGCTGATAGTTATGATCGTAATACTATTGGTTTAAACGCCCAAAGTAAAATGGGGAAATTAAAGATTTCCGGGAATTTGAATTATGTAAATACCGAAGGTGCTTCTGTAGCCACCGGGCAAGGATTAACGGTATTAAACAATTTGTTGCAGATACCTAATGATCTGAATATCAATGAATTTAAAGACTATAATAATAAATTCAATAATATATCAAATTATTATACTCCTTATGGAATCACCAATCCGTATTTTACTTTAAATGAAGATGGATCCGCATATGAAAAGGAGCGTGTTTATGGGGCTTTAGAGGCATCTTATGATCTGACTGATTGGTCTAAAGTAACCTATAGATTTGGTTTGGATCAATATACCGATAATACCCAGTTCTGGACTGCTATTGTAGATCCTGAACCGGGATCGCCAAACGCAGGAGCTTCTACGGTTCAACCAGGCTCCTATTCTGAAAGTACCAGAATGGTGAAGCAATTAAACCATGATATTCTTTATGATTTGAATGCTGAGGTGAACAACGACTTAGGAATTCAATCTACTTTTGGATTCAATTACAATATCAGGACTTCAAGATCACTTGCAGCTTCTGTAGGAAGTCAGGATTTATTCGGTTTTTACAGTTTAAGTAATTCTGGCGAAAACCCACAAGCAAGTTCATCTGAAAGTGAACGAAGACTTTATGGACTTTATAATAATACTACGTTTAGTTTTAAGGATCAGTTGTATTTAACTGGAAATATTAGGAATGACTGGTATTCTACGCTTCCAGAAGAAAATCGATCTGTACTTTATGGAGGCGTAAATGCGAGTTGGTTGTTCACAAAAACTTTTGATGGTATAAGCGATGTACTTAACTATGGTAAGCTTAGAGCAGGCTATGGTGAAGTAGGGGTAGATACTGATCCATATCAGATCAATCCGGTTTATGTATCGGGAAGTGCTGATAACCAGGGATTTGGCAATCTTAACTTTCCTTTAGGTGGAGTTAATGCTTATGAGGTAGGAAATCGCGCTGCAAATCCAAATTTAAAACCGGAACGAAGAAAGGAATTTGAAGTAGGCCTAGATCTTGAATTTTTCAAAAGTAGAATTACACTTGATTTTACTTATTATAATGCACGTGTAGAGAATCAAATTTTGTTCTTACCTCTAGCAGCAACAACTGGTTACACTAGCCAAACTGCAAATTTAGGAGAGATTAGTAACGAAGGTATCGAAGCGCTTTTAAAATTAGCGGTGTTCAGAAACTCTAGAGGATTCAATTGGAATATGGCGTTCAATTTTGCTACGAACGACTCAAGATTAGAAGAATTGGATGAGCGTTTAACTCAGGTTTCACTAGGAGGTTTAAGTACAACATCGCTGGTAGCTCTGGAAGGTATGCCTTTAGCTCTGATTGAAGGATCTGTACCACAGACAAATGATGAAGGACAAATTGTGGTAGATTCCAATGGTATTCCAATCGCTGCGAGTACTAAAGAGATTTACGGTGATACGCAATACGATTATACGCTAGGTTTTACCAATGAATTTTCATATAAGAACTTATCATTAAATTTTACATTTGATCTCCGTGAGGGGGGATTAATGTACAGTCGTACTGCGGATATTACCCGATTTGTTGGAAATTCTGTAACTACGATGTATAATGACAGGCAACCTTTTATTGTGCCTAATTCCGTTCAGCAATCTGTGACTGATGATGGAAGTATTACTTATGTGGAAAACACTACTGCAATTTCCAGAGCGAATATGGATGACTATTATAGTGCTACTGCTTTAAGCAGAAATACAGTTATTGATAAATCTTTTCTAAAGCTTAGAGAGGTAGTATTAAGCTATAGTTTACCTAGTAAATTAATGGATAAAACACCTTTGGATAACCTATCTCTTTCAATTATAGGAAGAAACTTATTTTTGTGGACACCAGAAAGTAACCAATTTATCGATCCAGAAATTTCAACTTTTGGTACTGATTTATCCAGTCAATTCGGAGAGTTTAGTGCTAATCCAAGTACAAGGAGCTTAGGATTTAGTATAAAAACAAGATTCTAATTATAGACAATATTATTATGAAGAAATTAGTTAACTTAATTTTTATTTCATTGCTGGCATTAACCTCTTGTAGCGATGATTTAGATATAAATACAGATCCTAATACCCCCCAGGAAATTAATAAAGGATTAGCACTTTCTGCAGCCCAGGGTTCTATTACAACGATTATGGGAGGCGAGTTCTTTAATCTTGGAGGAATGTTTGCACAGTTTTATACGCAGGCACCTAGTGCAGGGCAATATGATGCTATTGATCAGTATAATTTGGATACAGATTATGCCAACCGTTTATGGACAGAATTATATGCGGGAGCGTTAAATGATTTAGAATTTGTACTTAGTGAATCTGAAGATCAAGGAGATACTGGTACTTATTTAATAGCTACTTGTTTAAAGGCATATACAATGCAATATCTTGTAGATGTTTTTGGAGATGTTCCTTATAATGAAGCATTTCAGGGAAGCTCTAATATTTCTCCATCGACAGATGAAGGTGAGGAAATCTATTTGGATCTTTTGAGTAAAATTGATAAAGCATTAGCTTCTTATAAAGGAAATAATATTAATAGTGACGTAGGACAGCAGGATTTAATTTTTGCTGCAGATATGGACAAATGGGTGCAATTTGCGAATACATTAAAGTTAAAATTGTATTCAAGAATGTCTAATACAGATCAAGCGAATAGTGCTGCTGTTACCACTTTATTAAGTGAAGGAAATTTTCTTACTGAAAATGCATCTTTTACGGCATTTACAGATGCAACTTCAAAAAGAAATCCATATTACGAAGTACAAATTCAGGCTTTAGGTGATGTTAATGATGTAGCGAGTAATTCATTACTTGAATTTTATACAAGAAATAATGATCCTCGTTTGGAACGAGTTTTTAAACCTAATACAGAAGGTGAATATATCGGAATTGAACAGGGAATTGGAATTTTGGCAGAACCTTATGGTGGTTATCAGGCTCAGGAATTTGCCCGTCCTGATATCCAGCCAACAACTCCAGTATATCTTATGAGCTTACCGGAGAGTTCTTTCCTTCAGGCAGAAGCTTATGCAAGATATGGCAGCAGTGAGCAGGCGCAGGAAAAATATGAGGAAGGAGTGATAAGGTCTTTTGAATTATATGGGCTATCTACTGCAGATGCTATGGATCTTATCAGTCCCGATGGAGCTTATGCTTTTGATGCCACAGCCGATCTTGAAGATCAGTTAGAAACGATTATCAATCAAAAATGGGCTGCTCTTGCCAATGTAAATAATATAGAGGCATGGATAGAAACCAGAAGAACGGGATATCCTCTGTTAGTAGATACTCAGGATCCAGCTTATGAAGAAGGAAGAAGGATCTATTCTTTGGCCTCTGTATTACCGGAAGGTCAGATTCCTGCAAGTATTTATTATCCCGATAATGAAGTTCAGAGAAATAGTAATTTGACGCAAAAACCAAATCTTTTACAGGAAGTTTGGTGGAATCAGGACTAATTAAAAAAAGATAAAATGAATAAAATAAAATGTATATTATTCTTAATGGCTATGACAACGCTTTTTAATAGTTGTAGCCCGGAAGACCCGATAACCTCGGAAGTAACCTACTATCCTGAATTAACATTACTAGGTGATGAAACGGTTTTAGTAGAACAAGGGACAAGTTTTGACGATCCCGGTATCGAGGCTATTATTCAAGGGGAAAATGTGGATTATAAAACGAATGGAGATGTAGATGTTTCTGCTCCTGGGATGTATTCCCTAACTTATAGTGTTGAGAATGAAGATGGTTTCGAGGCTACTTTGGATCGAACTGTATATGTTTATGAAAACAATGGTAGCATTGCCGGATTCTGGTATGGCTCTTCGGGTAATGGATCTGAATTTCCGGTATTGATCAGCTCGACTGAAGACCCGAACGTTTTTGATATTACAGATGTTCTTGTAGGACATTATGAATATGGTGTAAACTATGGTCCCAATTATGCAGTGCCATCGACGATCACGGTGAATGGAGATAATATCAGCTCCCCTGGAGGATCAAATGCCTTTGGTGTGTGGACTGTTGACGCCCCTTCAATTTCAGCAGATAAAACGACAATGACCTGGGGAGCAACACTCGCTTCACAGAGTTTTAGTTTATCTGGATTAAGGCTTGATAAAGTAACTCCTTAAGTAAATTTAAAAATTAAAAGAAATGAATATAAGATATAATGCGATACTGCTGGTATTACTGTCCTGCTTCCTATTTTCATGTGAGGATGATGGATATGCAGATTATGATGCCGGTGAAACAAATACAAAAGAATTAAGTGGAGAGTGGTATGTAAGTGTATACTCGATGAGCGGTGAAGTGCAATCGGCATATTTTCTTTTGTCTACTTATAATACGGCTAAGAATGATAATACAATTTTTGTTGATGATAATGAAAATTGGTTTCCTTTAAAAGTAAAGGCTACCGGTGATGTGGAAAATTTAAATTTTTCTACTACGGACGCTGTAAACCTTTATGATGAAGAAGGAGTTGCCACGATTACTGAAGGTTTAATTATTCCTAATGGAACTGAAGCTTCTGGAAGTAGAACAGTTGTTGATAGTCTATCGTTTCAGATAGAATTGGCAAACGACCCTAATAGTCCTTATATCGTAGCAGGGTATAGAGATACTGGTTTTGCTGAAGATGATCACTAAATGATGATTCTTTAGTTAGAATATTGATTGGAAAGCAGGTAGAAATACCTGCTTTTTTGGTTTCTATTTTTTTCTTATAGCATAAAGTCAGGTAATGCTTAAAAAGAAAAGTCCTTTATAAAAGAATTTAAACTTTTACAGTTACGAACTGGCAGTACAGCCACTCAATTTAAAGGCTGACTCTTTAAAGAAAATCTAAAATAATCCTCAAGTATTTTTTTGGATGGCTACTCAAGGATTATTTATCTATACTTTCAGTTGATGTATTTACACCAATATAAAAAAGATTAGGTACAGGCTTTAGCAGTTTGTTTGGAAGTTCCCAGGCCTTCAATACCTAATTCGACCACATCACCCGGTTTTAAATAACGTGGCGGTTTAAAACCCATACCCACACCAAAAGGCGTACCTGTAGAAATGATATCTCCTGGAAGCAGGCTCATAAACTGACTGATATAACTTACTACCTGTTGTACATTAAATACAAAGTCTGAAGTGTTGCTGTTTTGTAGCTGTTCACCATTGTGTTTTAACCAAAGGTTGAGGTTATTGGGATCTTTGATTTCATCTTTGGTGGCGATAAAAGGGCCTAAAGGAGCAAAAGTGTCGCAGCTTTTTCCCTTAACCCATTGGCCGGCGCGCTCTATTTGAAATGCTCGTTCGCTGTAATCGTTGTGCAGCGTATAACCCGCCACATAATCCAGGGCATCTTCTTCGCTTACATAGGAGGCTTTTTTGCCAATGACCACAGCAAGTTCCACTTCCCAGTCTGTTTTTTCGCTTCCTTTGGGTATAATTACATCGTCGTTGGGACCTACAATAGCAGAAGTTGCTTTAAAAAATAATATAGGTTCTTTTGGCACGTCCATTCCGGTTTCTTTTGCATGCGAGATATAGTTAAGGCCAATACAAACAATTTTAGAGGGCCTTACCAGAGGTGCACCCAGGCGTGTTTCCTGAGAAACTTCAGGGCAATTTTCCTGTTCTTTCTCTAACCAGGCTTTGAGACGGTCAAGACCATCAGTTTCAAAGAAAGCTTCGGTGTAATCTTCACCAAAAGCCGATATATCGATGCGTTTGCCGGCATCTAATTGTATTCCTGGTTTTTCTTTTCCGGCTTCGCCGAAACGTATTAATTTCATAATCTTCTATTTAAAAAGTTATCCATTTAATTTTATGAATCCTCCATCGATGGGGAAGTCGGTTCCGGTGATGAAGGAAGCTTCATCAGAGGCCAAATAAAGAGCGAGATGTGCAATTTCCACCGGTTTACCCATACGGCCCAAAGGTTGGGTTTTTGATAGTTTTTCAAACATCTCTTCCTGGTTGTCCGGATAATTTTTTTCGATAAAACCATCCACAAATGGTGTATGCACACGGGCAGGGGAAATGCTGTTACAGCGAATCCCTTCATCTACGTAATCTTTGGCGATAGAATAGGTCATCGTGAGTACAGCGCCTTTAGACATCGAATAAGCAAAACGATCTGAAATTCCTACCGATGAAGCGATGGAAGCCATGTTGATAATGACGCCACTTTTACCCTTCATGTGTTTAATTGCTGCTTTGGCACAATTATATACCCCTTTTATATTGATGGCGTAAATCCGGTCCAGGTCAGCTTCAGTGGTATTTTCAATATTTCCCACATGAGCCACGCCGGCGTTGCTCACCAAAATGTCAATCCTACCTTGCATAGCAATCTCATCAACAATTTGTTGTACTTCCCCTGCATTTGAAACATCGCATATATTATAATAAATTTCTAAGTTCTCTGCTTTAAAAGCTTCTACAGTAGCTTGAGCTTGTTTCTCATTAAAATCCAAGATGTGAACTCGAGCTCCGTTTTGTGCGAACACCTGTGCGATGGCACGGCCAATACCGCTGGCACCTCCGGTGATTATTGCTGTTCTTCCTGTTAATTGAAATGCCGACATGTTTTTATTTTAAAGTTATTTTAATAATGGTATCTAGGTCATTGAGATAGTCAGAATCGATTTTGAAACTTAGCTTTCCTTTTCTTAGGGTATAATTTACAGGCGTAGCATCACTAAAATATACAACATCTTTTATTTTGTCTTTAAATTCAGGTATAGAGACAGATGTTACTTCTTTATCTAAAATATGCAAATAAAGAATTTTAGACTTTTTAGTGGAAACCATATATTCATTCTGGTATTCGCCGCCACGTGTGTTGTAGATGCTTTCACCATTTATATCCATCCAAGCTCCCAGTTCTTTTAAGCGTTCTTTATGCTCCTTCTGGATAGCTCCATTGGGCATAGGTCCTATATTCAAAAGAAAATTAGCATTATTACCAGCCGCTTTGATAAGGTACTGTATGAGTTCTTTTGTAGATTTATGATGATCATCCTGTAAGTTGAAACCCCAGGAATGATTTATGGTTTCACAAGTTTCTAAGGGTAGATTACCTATTTGAGAACCTTCACTAAATCCAGCTGTATTCTTTCCCGGAAGGTCTTTTTCAAACATCTGAAAGTCTTCTCCTGCAACAGGTAATAAGTGATGATTGTTGCCTATAAGTAACCCCGAATCTACATCATGAATAATTGTATAGGTTTTCTCTAAATCAAATTCCTGATAAGGTTTATTTGCTTTTTTCAAATCGTTTTGATCCCAATATCCGTCAAACCAAAAGCCTGCGATATCATAATTTTCGGCAAGTTCTTTAATCTGGGCATTTTGATACTTTAGATAAGTATTCCTGTCACCTGATTCTTCTCTAACTAAGCCGTGACCGGTTTTGCCTCTCGGAAAATAATCGGGATGATGCCAGTCAACCTGCGAATAATAAGCAAAAAGTTTAATTCCGGCTTTTTTACAGGCTTGCTCCAGTAATCTAAACGCGTCTTTAGCATAAGGTGTTGCGTCTACAATATTGTAGTCTGAAACCTGAGAGTCATACATAGCAAAGCCGTCGTGATGTTTGGTGGTTATAGTGATGTATTTCATGCCGGCAGCTTTGGCAAGACTTACCAGTTCTTCAGCATCAAATTGCTGAGGGTTAAAAAAAGAGGGGAGTAGCTCATACCGGTCTTTTTGAATTTTTTGCTGTTCCATAACCCACTCACCGTCCCCCAGAATGCTGTATACACCCCCAGTGAATGAATAACCCAAATTTGGCATCCTGAAACCATGCTCTGTTTTCCAGATTTGCTTCGGAAGGTTTGTAGGTAGCCTGGGCTAATGCCGTATAGAGATTTAAGAAAAGCAAGGTTGTGATATAAGCTCGTTTCTTCATAATCTTATTTATTTTTAGCGATTTCCTGCCAGATTTTACCTGTAGGAAATTGATAATCATTTAAGGAGTTAGGTTTCATGGTAATGCTGTAACCAGGCATTTTTGGGGGCATATAAGCACCATTCATAATCACTACCGGATCAAAGAAATGCTCATGTAAATGATCTACATATTCAATGATACGATTTTCAAGTGAGCCGCTTATAGCAATAAAATCAATCATAGACAAATGCTGTACATACTCACATAGCCCAACGCCACCCGCATGCGGGCATACGGGAATCTCAAATTTTGCAGCCATTAGTAATACGGCGAGTACTTCATTTACCCCGGCCAGTCTACAGCTATCTATCTGGCAAATTTCGATGGCACCTGCTTGCATCAGTTGTTTGAAGATCACACGGTTCTGGCAGTGCTCACCAGTTGCCACTTTGATGGGAGCAATGGCTTTTGCAATGGCGGCGTGCCCCAGCACATCGTCAGGGCTGGTAGGTTCTTCAATCCACCAGGGATTAAATTTCTTGAGTTCAGCCATATTTGCGATGGCTTCGGTTACATCCCATTTCTGGTTGGCGTCCATCATTAATTTAAGGTCGTCGCCTATCTCTTCACGAATAATCTGGGCTCGACGCATATCATCTTTAAGGTCTTTACCTACTTTAATCTTCATATGCTTAAAGCCTTCGGCTTTTGCTTCCCGGCACAATTTGCGCATTTTTTCATCGCTGTACCCCAGCCAGCCGGCAGAGGTGGTGTAGGCTGGATAACCGTTTTGTAGTAGGTAATCTATACGTTCCTGCTTGGTAGATTCCATCTTTTTAAGCATCGCCGTAGCTTCAGCAGGAGTAATAGCATCAGTAATATAAGTGAAATCCACGCAAGAGACCAATTGTTCCGGACTCATATCGGCCAGCAGTTTCCATAGTGGTTTGCCCTCCGCTTTAGCATATAAATCCCAAACAGCATTTACCACAGCTCCTGTGGCCAGATGAATCACTCCTTTTTCGGGACCTAACCAGCGCAGTTGACTATCACCGGTAATCATTTTCCAAAAAGCACCCATATTTGAAGTAAAAGATGCTAGCGATTTATGAAGAATAAGAGGCATTATCGAGTCGATGGCGGCTACGCAAAGCTCGTTACCGCGACCAATAGTAAAGGTGAGCCCGTGTCCCTCTAAATCATCTTGTGAAGTTTTTAAAATAACATAAGCGGCAGAGTAATCCGGATCGGGATTCATGGCATCTGAGCCGTCAAGAAACTGACTGGTGGGGAAGCGAACGTCTACAACTTCATAGCCGGTAATAAGCAAATCGGTATTCATTAGAGTATATTAAAAGATAGTTTTCTCAAATGTAGTGATCCAACATAGTCGCCACTGCTCTTTTTTTTACAGTGCCTCCTACTTTTTTTGCAATTTCATGGATTTATAAATTAGATGAGTGATAATTGGCATATTCTGATGGGGTTTTTCCGGTAATAATTTTAAACTGTTTGTTGAAATTAGAAAGGCTGTTAAATCCACTTTCAAAACAGATTATAGTAATAGGGTAATATTGTTCCATTAACATTTTACAAGCGTATCCTATACGTATTTCATTAAGATAGCGGGTAAAGCTTTTTTTATGGACTTTACTAAAAAACCGGCTAAATGCAGAGGTATTCATAGGGATTAGGGAAGCAACATCCTCCAGTGTTATTTGATTTTTAAAATTCTTAAAAATGTATTCATAGACTTTATTTAATTCCTGATTTTTAGAAGACTGAATATTTTTCAAATAGGTGCTACTTGAAATTTGAGAAAAGCTTTCGTAGGATAATGCATTTAAGATTTCCAAAAACCTGAGGGTTCGTTCAAAAGAGGAAAATTGATCTAAGGTTTTAAGACGATCTAAAAGTTTTTGATTTATATTGTTGAACTTTAGGCCAAGTTCTGCTTTTCTAAGAAGTTGGTTGATTTTTTGAAATTCAGTTTTGTAAAAAAAATCCTTTCCTAAAAAGGCTTTTGTAAAATGAATTGCAATGGCCCTGGCTTTTAAAGAGCTGTTAGGTTTAAAGTATTCCGGATCATTTAACCACATATGAGGAAGATCTGGTCCTAGAAGAATTATCTCACCAGCACAAAATTTGGAAACAGAATCGCCTATAAAGCGGGTGCCGGTACTTTCCAAAATTAAAACCAGTTCCATTTCTGGATGGAAGTGCCATATTTTTAGAAAATGATCATCCGTTACTTTATTGATGCTAAACGAACTGTCCTGGTAATTTTTGCGATCTATCTTAAATAATTTCATAATCAGGTAATCTGCAAGCTTTGTTTCCTATAAGCTCCTGGCGTGGTTTTTAGGTATTTTTTAAAAATTTTAGTCACATGAGGTAGATTATTAAATCCGGTTTCAATAGCAATATCCAGTAAAGTTTTATTGGTGGTGACAATGAGATATTGCGCTCTTTCAATACGTTTTTCGTGGATATATGAAAGGGGTCTTTGGCCTGTATGTTTCAAAAATTCCCTTGAGAAGTAATCTCTGTTTTGGTTAGCATTTTTAGCAAGCTCATTAATGCTAATGGAATTTCCGAGATTAAGTTGTATATAATTAATCGCATCAAGTACTACAGAGGGGATTTTCTCGCTTTTTGGGGATTTAAAACGTACAGACTGAATAAAGCGCGATATCAGCATTAAAATAATCCCCTGACTTTCAAAGCGAACAGAAGGTTTCATATTGTTATTAAGTGCTCTGTATTCTTTATAATAAGCTTCCTTTTCATATATTTTCGGATTGTCTGATCGGTTAATGCCTCTACCCGGATTTATTTTTAGAATTCTATTAAAAATAGAAACATCCAGAGCAGTCGCTTTAATCTCCATAATACTTCTATTGTCTTTAAACAGGGATATTCCATCTGGGGATTCCTCAAAAAACTGTAAAAAATACTGACTCAAAAAGTTAGTGCATTTTAAATTGCAGAGGGTGAAACTTGGTATCAAATACAGGTAACCTGGTTTTAAATTAATTTTTTCATCTGGATTTGACACAACTCCTTCACCGTCATCAATATAATATAGTCTATAATAGGGGCTTATTATGTTTTTATAATTCCACCGATGGTTAAGTTGCACATAATCAACATTAAGCAGGGAAAATGAATGTGTAAATAGCTGACTGTTCAAGGTTTTACTATTATAATGAATATTAACTTCATCTTAATTGAATAAAAATAAGTCGTTTTTGTATAATACAATTGCTTTTTAGTAAACTTATATTTGATTTTAGAATCAAAAATAAGATTTTTAACGAAATCGTTTGATTTCAGAATTTATTTGTTTTTTGAGTTGATCAACTCGATGAATAAGCTTGTTGATATTATCAAAAGGCTATGTGTATATGTATAATAATTTGCGATTTGTCACGAAATTCTTGATGATGCTGCGTAAATGTATAATGGAATGAATTCGAGGAATGGAAATTTTAGAATTTTTAAATAGGAAATGAAACGTAGAAGTGCAATCAAATTAGGAGGTTTAGCTACTGCCGGACTTTACTTAAGCCCACACCTGGCTAGCGCAAATTTTTTTAATACAGAAGAACGAGAGCCTTTTTTACCCACTTGGGATTCTTTATCAAAATATACAGTCCCCTCTTGGTTTAGAGATGCCAAGTTTGGGATGTGGGCACATTGGGGACCTCAGTGCGAGCCTGAAGCCGGAGATTGGTATGCAAGAGGGATGTACCAGGAGGGAACTTGGCAATACAAGTCACATCTTGAAAACTATGGACATCCTTCTAAATTTGGTTTTAAAGATGTGATCAATGTTTGGAAAGCAGATAACTGGGATCCGCAAGAACTGGTGAGTCTTTATAAAAAGGCCGGGGCTAAATACTTTATGGCCATGGCCAATCATCACGATAATCTTGACTTGTGGGACAGTACCTATCAGCCTAAATGGAATTCTGTTAAAATGGGGCCGCAAAAAGATATTATAGCCGGCTGGGAAAAAGCTGCCCGTAAAGAGGGGCTCCCTTTTGCTTTAAGTGTTCATGCGGCTCATGCCTGGAGTTGGTTTGAAACCTCCCAGCGTGCAGATAAAAACGGACCTCTGGCGGGAGTACCCTATGACGGTAATTTGCGCTTAGAGGACGGGGAAGGAACCTGGTGGGAAGGTATAGATCCACAGGAATTGTATGCACAAAATCATCCTTTAAGTGAAGATAGTTATGATAACGGGAAAATACACAGCCAATGGAACTGGAGGAATGGTGTTACTCCACCCTCTGATGAATACTGTGAAAAATTTTACAATCGTACTATTGAGCTTATTGATAAATTTAATCCTGATCTATTATATTTTGATGATACAGCTTTGCCTTTATGGCCGGTGAGTAACGTAGGTCTTGAGATAGCAGCATACCTGTATAATAAAAGCCTTGACAGGCAGGGCAACCCGCAAAGTGTAATCACCGGTAAAATTCTGGATAAAGAGCAGCGCAAAGCATTGGTATGGGATATTGAAAAAGGACAGAGTAATACTATTGAACCTTTACCCTGGCAAACCGATACCTGTATAGGTAGCTGGCATTATGATAAAGGGGTTTATCGCGACAAGCGCTATAAAACAGCTAAGCAGGTTATTCATAGTCTTATTGACGTGGTAAGTAAAAACGGTAATTTGATGCTTAATATCCCTGTAAAGGGAGATGGAAGTATTGATGAATTAGAGCGGGCTATTGTTGAAGAAATAGGTGTGTGGATGAATTTAAATGGAGATAGCATTTATGGAACCCGACCGTGGAAAATTTTTGGAGAAGGACCTCAACAGGAAAGTGCAGCTGCGTTAAAAGCTCAGGGTTTTAACGAAGGTAAAGGCAAAGCCTTTACTTCACAGGATATTAGATTTGTTACTAAAGGAGATAAACTCTACGCTACGGTAATGAGTTGGCCCGACGACGGAAAAGTGATTATAAAATCGCTAAAATCAGGTTCGCAATATCACAAGAATCAAGTTAAAAAAGTAAAACTGGTAAGTAGCGGTAAAAACCTAAAGTTTAAGCAAAGCACCGAGGGACTCGAGGTTTATTTTCCGCAGGAACAGTCAGACCTATCTTATGCGAACCCTTTGGAGATCAGTTAATATTTAAGAAAAATCATGAATTATATTGTTTGTCAGGAACCCGGTACATTTTTATTAAAAGAAGGGGATATGCCGCAGCCTAAAGAAGGAGAGTCTCTTTTGCGGATTCGTAAAATAGGGATTTGTGGTACCGATATCCATGCCTTTGGCGGGACACAGCCTTACTTTAATTATCCGCGTGTTTTAGGACACGAGCTTGCAGCAGAATATGTGTCTGGAAAAGCAAAAGGTTTTAAAAAAGGAGATGCTGTAAGTTTTATTCCGTATTTTAATTGCGGAACTTGTGTGGCCTGCCGCAATGGATTAACCAATTGCTGTAGTTCTATTCAGGTTTTTGGGGTGCATATAGATGGCGGCATGGCCGAGTATGTTGTAGTGCCCGATGCCTATTTGTTACATGGCGAAGGTCTTGATTTTGATGAACTTGCTCTGGTAGAACCACTAGCAATCGCTGCTCATGGCATACGCCGTGCAGGAGTAAGAGCGGGAGAAACGGTTTTGGTTATGGGAGCAGGGCCTATAGGTATTGGCTTGATTCAGTTTGCACAACAAGTGGGGGCGCAAGTGATCGTGCTTGATGTGAATACACATCGTCTTGATTTTTGCAAGAATGAACTGGGCGTTTGTGCCAAGATAAATCCCTTGAATGAGGATGTGATAGAGCGATTGTCAGCACTAACCAATGATGATATGCCTACCGTCGTCATTGATGCTACAGGTAACCGTAATGTGATGAATAATGCTTTTCAATATCTTGCACACGGTGGTCGATATGTACTGGTAGGTTTACAAAAAGGTGAACTTGTCTTTAGTCATCCTGAATTCCATAAACGCGAATCAACCCTTATGAGTAGCCGTAATGCAACTCGAGAGGATTTTGAATATGTGATCGAAAGTATTAAAAGCGGGAAAATCAACCCAAAGAAGTATATCACGCATCGCATTAACTTTAAAGACCTGCCTGCGGATTTTGAAACTTTAATGGCTCCAGAGAATAATGTAATCAAGGCTCTGGTTGAACTTAATGAATAAGTTGGTACGATGATCATAGACACCCATCAACATTTTTGGTATTACAATCCTGTCAATCATGACTGGATCGATGATGAGATGGCGGCAATACGCCGCGACTTCCTTCCAGAGGATTTAAAACAGGTTTACAAAGAACATGATATTACAGGATGTATTGCCGTACAGGCTGATCAAACTCTTGATGAAAATAGTTTTTTACTAAACCTTGCCCATAAGCATGATTTTATAAAAGGAGTCATAGGTTGGGTAAATTTTCAAAGTGATTCTGTACAAAATGAGTTGGAATATTATGCGGAAATGCCTTTGATGAAAGGCTATCGACACGTGGTACAGGGAGAGCCGGATAATTCTTTTTTACTTCGGAAATCTTTTTTAAATGGTATTTCTAAATTGAAAAATACGGGTGCTGTATACGAGATTTTAGTTTTTTCTCATCAGCTTCCGGCGGTACTTGAATTTATAAAATTATTTCCTGAGCAGCAATTCGTAATTGATCATATGGCTAAACCCTATATCAAGGAGGGGTATATAGACTCCTGGGCGTTATTGATGCGTGCTATCGCAAAACACGAAAATGTAAGTTGCAAAATTTCAGGAATGATCACTGAAGCCGATTATAAAACCTGGAAAACCATTGATCTCATGCCATACGTAAATGTGGTATTGGAGGCATTTGGTCCGCAACGAATTGTATATGGTTCAGACTGGCCGGTGTGTCTGGTTGCCGGTAGTTATGCCCAGGTCTTAAACGTATCCAGAGATTTTGCCGGACAGCTCTCTAAGGAGGAACGCGAACTTTTTTTCTATAAAAATGCCCAGCGCATTTATACTATATAAGCTATGAATTTAAATTTAAAAGATAAAATCATTGTAGTGACCGGTTCGGCCGGAATGCCAGGAAGCATAGGTCATAATATTATTTTCGCTTTAGCGTCAGAAGGAGCAATCCCGGTTTTGTTAGATCGAAATGCCCGCGGTTTTGAATATGAAAGTCAGCTGCGCGAACAAGGATTAGATAGTAAATTTTACCAAACCAACTTGTCTGATGCAGATCAAATTAAAACTTCGATTGAAAAACTTTCGGCGCACTACGGGCGCATTGATGCTATTATTAATAATGTGGGAGTGAACGATGGAGTTTCGCTCGAAGACTCAGTAGAAGATTTTATGTATTCAATTAAGCTGAATCTCGTAAGCTTTTACGCTACTGTTAAATATGCTTTGCCTTTATTGAAAAAAAGCAGGGGTAATATTCTAAACGTGGGATCCAAAGTAGCGATAACCGGGCAGGGAGGAACTTCAGGATATGCTGCAGCTAAAGGGGGGGTGCTTGGATTAACGCGTGAATGGGCCGTAGATTTAATTAAATACGGCATCCGTAGCAATGCGCTTATTATTGCTGAAAGTTATACACCGGCTTACGAAAACTGGATTGAAACCTTAGATGATGGTGCCGAAAAACTTGAAGCTATAAAGAAAACCATTCCCTTTGAAAACCGGATGACCACTACTCAGGAAATTGCAGATACGGTTTTGTTTACCATTTCTGAAAAATCTTCACATACTACCGGTCAGTTTATTTTTGTTGATGGGGGGTATGTACATCTGGATCGCGCACTGCTTCCGGCTAAAAACTAGTTTATGGAAAAAAAAGAATCTAAAGTGCCCGTGGTAGCCAAATCGGTACTACTGCCATTCATCTTAATCACTTCTTTATTTGCATTGTGGGGTTTCGCAAACGATATCACAAACCCCATGGTTTCTGCTTTTAAAAAAGTACTGGAGCTTGATAATTTTCAGGCTTCGCTCGTACAGCTTGCATTTTACGGTGGCTATTTTACCATGGCACTACCGGCGGCAATTTTTGTAAACCGCTTTTCTTATAAAAAAGGAGTTTTGCTTGGCCTTGGCCTTTACGCTATAGGAGCATTACTTTTTTATCCTGCCGCAGCCTATGAGGAGTTTGGTTTCTTTCTGGCTGCGCTTTACATTTTAACCTTTGGCCTGGCTTTTTTAGAAACCACGGCAAATCCCTATATCCTGTCTATGGGAGCCGAAAAAACCGCGACCCAACGTCTTAATCTTGCTCAGGCTTTTAATCCTATGGGCGCGCTGTTGGGCCTGATTGTTGCCCAGAAGTTTATTCTAGCTTCCCTGCAATCAGATGACCTGTTACCCGATGGGACTACGGTTTATTCTACGCTGGGGGATGAGGCTAAGGCTGTTGTTCGTACAGCTGATCTGGCCGTGATACGTGATCCTTATGTTTTATTAGGGATTGTGGTAATAGGCTTTTTATTGGTAATCAGTCTTGTGAATATGCCGCAAAATGCACATCAGGAAACCAAGGTAAAGATAGGGGGGGCAATTAAACGTCTTTTTAAGTCACGTAAATTTACTGGAGGAGTTATCGCACAGGCGTTTTATGTAGGAGCACAGATTATGTGCTGGACCTATTTATACCAGTATGCAGAATCATTTGGTATTGATAATACCAAAGCGGTCAATTATGGGATAGCCGCTCTTGTGGTTTTTCTTATTGGTAGATGGGTAGGAACCGGTTTACTAAAGTATATAGATTCCGGTAAATTATTGTTGTTTTTTGCGCTGGGTGCTTCTATCGCAACCTTGATTACGATTTTGGTACCGGGAATGATAGGTTTAATCGCATTAGTTTCTATTTCTTTCTTTATGTCGATTATGTTTCCCACAATCTACGGGATAGCACTTGAGGGGCAGGGAGAAGATGCTAAATTTGGTGCTGCTTTTTTGGTGATGGCTATTGTGGGAGGTGCGTTAATGCCTACCCTGCAGGGATTAATTCTAGATCTGGGGGGCGCAGGCTATACCGACGTTCAGATTTTAGGTGTCCCCGAAGTCAATTTTTCGTTTATTCTGCCGCTGGTTTGTTTTATAATTATCGGTATTTATGGCAGGGATGTTTACAAAAAATATAATTTAGAAACTACCTTATGAAATTAAATAGACTTTGTTATGCCTGTGATCTTATTAATGATGCCGGGCTTATTGAAGAGTATGAAACTTATCATCAAAAGATTTGGCCAGAAATAGAAAAAAGTATTCTTGAGGCAGGCATTGCCGATATGGAAATTTACCGATGTGGAAACCGCCTTTTTATGATTACCGAAACTTCAGCCGATTTTGATCCTGAGGTTAAAAAACAAATGGATCTTGATAACCCAAAAGTGCAGGAATGGGAAAATTTAATGTGGAATTATCAACAGGCCATCCCGTTTGCTCATGAGGGCGAAAAATGGATCCCTATGAAACGAATTTTTAAGCTTTAGAAATTTTCTTAATCGAAAGTAAATCACCTCAAGAATTTGCCCTGAGGGGATTTATTTAAATTTGGGTTCCGGTAAAGGCACATATTCTTTATCGTCATTTGGTATTTTAGGAAAAGCCTTAAGATTTTGATTTTTCCAATTTTGTTTTGCCTGTTCTAAAATCGATTTGTCTGAATTTACAAAATTCCAAAACATAAAGCGTTCTTCTTCAAAAGCGTCTCCTCCAAACAAATATAAGGTGGTTGCTCCATTGGTTTCAAACTCACATAAGCTGGCATTTTTAGCGATCAATAACTGTTTGGTTCCATAATCATTATTTTCAATTTTTACTGTACCATCTAGCACGTACATACCAACTTCTCCAAAAAGTTTATCTCCGATGTTTACCTTTTGTGGAGTTTTTGTTTTTATTTCGATGAAATAAAGAGGACTATGCACAGGAACCGGGGATTGTTTTCCTTTTATTTTTCCTGCAATTAGTTTATAGGTAACACCGCCTTCTTCCCAGGTAGGAATTTCATCTTTACTGATATGGAAAAATGAAGCCTCAGATTGCTCTAATTCTTTGGGAAGACCAATCCAAATTTGCAGTCCGTGTAAGAACTTATCTTCTTTCCGTAAATATTCAGGAGTTCTTTCAGAATGCACCACACCTTTACCGGCGGTCATCCAGTTAACTTCTCCTGGTTTAATTTCTATAGCATTTCCTAAACTATCTCTATGGAAAATTGCACCTTCAAAAAGGTAAGTGAGAGTAGAAAGTCCAATATGGGGATGTGGTGGTACATCTAAATTTTGATGCTCCTTTAAGCATGCCGGTCCCATGTGATCGATAAATACAAAGGGACCAACGGCTCGTTTTTGCCGGAAAGGTAGCAGCCTGCCAACTATAAAGTTTCCAATATCGGCCGCTTTTTCTTCTAAAATAAGACCTACGTTAGATTGCATTTTTAGTAGTTTTCATTTTTAATCTTTTCAGTTAGGTTCTAAAAAACAGTAATATTTCGTTTACATTTTATCCGATGAAAATAAGGTTATTTTCTTATATACATACGCTGTAAATTCAATTATATAACCGTAATATACATGTTTAATCACTCAGGATGGAATACTTAATATCTAATTCCCAAACCAAAAGATCCCGCCAATTTTTGACAGGATCTTAAATTTAATATTGGGGATTTTAGCAATCTTTTATTTCAGGTCTTCTAAGCTAACTTCAGTAATAAAATCCTCTTTAGGGGTTCTTACTTTTTTCATGTTTACTAACCAGTCATTTTCATCTTCACGATAACCTAATGGTAATAACAAGGTACTTTTATATCCTGTGCCTTCTAGTTGTAAGAGTTCATCCAGCTTCTCATTAAGGAAACCTTCCATAGGTGTGGTATCTACTTTTTGTTCGGCTGCGGCGGCAATGGCCATGGCAAAAGCAATATAACTTTGCTTAGAAGCATGATGTGCATGCCATTCCTGGCCTAGAGGTTCATAAATGCTAAGAATGTTAGCTTTGTAATCGTCCATATTGCTGTGCGGTAGCCCACGCTGATCCATGGTGTAGTTAAAAACTTCAGAAACACGCTCGTTGGTATATTTGTCCCATGCAACAAAAACAAGAAGATGAGAACAGTCAATAACCTGATTTTGGTTCCAGGCGATGTCTTTTATTTTTTCTAATAAGGCTTTATCTGAAATTACCAACACTTTATAAGGTTGCAAACCTGATGAAGAAGGTGATAATCGAGTAGCTTCTAAAATGTAGTCTATTTTTTCCTGGGGTACTTTCGTCCCATTCATTTTTTTAGTGGCATAACGCCATTTTAAATCGTCAATTAAGCTCATTATTTTTTTATTTATTCTTGTAGTATAATGGTCTCTAATGCTATCAAAAACTAACACTAACATTTAGGTTAGTGGTGATCTTTTTTGTTTTAGGGTATATTTTCTGAATAAAAAAGCCTCGCTGTAAGTACAAACGAAGCTTTAATTTTGAGCCGTTTCTGAAGGCTTATGCCCAGACTTCCTGAGAGATTTCTTTAATTAATTTTATTTTTTTCCATTGATCTTCTTCTGTTAGGATATTTCCTTCTTCAGTGGAAGCAAAACCGCATTGCGGACTCAAACTTAAACGCTCTAAATCTACATATTCTGCCGCTTCTTTTATTCGATTTATAATTACTTCCTTATTCTCTAAAGTTGCATTTTTACTGGTAAGTAATCCTAAAACAACTTTTTTATCCTTCGGGACAAATCTTAAAGGCTTAAAATCTCCAGAACGTTCATCGTCAAATTCCAGGTAAAAGTTTTCTACGTTTTCTTTTGCAAAAAGCGTATCAGCTATCGGCTCGTATCCACCTGAAGCCGCCCAGGTAGAATGATAATTTCCTCTGCAAACATGGGTTGATAATCGAAGATCTTCTGGTAAATTCTCCAGGGCCAGATTGTTTAACTTGAGATAAGTTTCTTTAAGCTCATCACGGTTATAACCTTCACCGGCCATAGTTTTCCAGAAATTGGCATCACATAGCATAGCCCAGGTACAGTCATCAATCTTTAGATCGCGACATCCCAAATCATATAATTTTAAAATAGTTTGATGATAAGCTGCTGCGATATCTTGAAATAATGCTTGCCTTTCTGGATAAAATTTGTTTACATAATCTTCATTATCACCTCTAACCAGTTCTGCATATAACTGTGCAGGGGCGGGAATGCTTTGCCTGGCGATATGATCTTTACCACAGTGCTTTTTTAGGAATGAAAAACTTTCAAATACAGGATGATCAGGATTAAATTTTAATTTTCCCGATAATCTAGCAGAGTCTTTTCTGGTTTCTTCTCCCTGAAATAAGTAGCCCTGATCTTTTAAAAAATGCTCAATACCGTCAAATCCCCAGAAGAAATCGAGATGCCAGTAACTTTGCCTAAATTCTCCATCAGATAAAGATGTAAGTCCTGCTTTTTTTTGATTTTCGACTAGGTTGATAATTTCTTCGTCTTCGACCTTTTTTAGCTCCTCTGCCGTAATCTCTTTTTTAGCGAATTGTTCCCTGGCTTTCTTTAAGCGGTCGGGACGTAAAAAACTACCTACGATATCAGTTTTGTTTTGGATACTTGAGTGAATACACATAATTATTTTTTAGGTTTTTATATTGGCCAAAGTTATATATTGAGGTTTTTTTATCTAAACTTTGGTTTAAATTCAGTTTTAATAACTTCTTAAGCTTGATTTTTAGGAATATTGTATTTTTAATTGACTAATTTGCAATCTTAAACAGAATATTATCCTATGGAAAACTTAGATGAGGTTGATCTTAAACTTTTAAAAATACTTCACAATAACTCCAATTTTACCGTAAAAGAGTTGGCAAAGCAAGTAAACTTATCTGCTTCTCCGGTTTTTGAACGATTAAAAAGACTGGAGAAAAATGGGTATATAAAAAAGTATATTGCTATTTTGGATGCAGAAAAGCTGCATCAGGGATTTATTGTTTTTTGTAATATCAAGCTAAAAAAACATGATAGGACTATCGGCAATCAATTTGTGGCCGATATTATGGAGATCGATGAGGTTGTGGAATGTTATAACACTTCTGGAGATTTTGATTTTTTACTGAAAGTGTATGCCAGGAATATGAAGCATTACCAGGATTTTGTATTTAATAAACTTGGCGGAGTAAAAAGTATTGGCAGTACGCACAGTACTTTTGTAATGACTGAAATTAAAAATACGTACGGGATAGGAATTATTTAGTGAAATATACACCTTTGATGTTTAATCGATATCACTATTGTATGGTATATCTAAAACGTATTCCCTGTGATAACCTGAAGTAACCAAAAGCAAAATTCTCAGGATTCGTTTCGTTTACAAGATTACCACGAATGTTTGCAGGTGGAGTGCCAAACGGATTGGCCACCGCGCTTTCCAGGATTAGTTCCATATAATCATGAAACTGCTCTGAAATTGCACGAAAAGTAATATCTATTTCACTGCCGGGCTCCAGATCCTCATGAGAGAAATTTTGGTACATTTCATTGCCGTTAAAAAAATCATCACTGGAAAGATCATATTCCGGAAAATTAAGCACATCGCTTTGAAAGTCGGCCAGGTAAAAATTGGTTTCTTCTTCAGGATCATTATAATAAAACCTAACCTCCTTATCCTCTCCTAAAAAACCGCCATCTTCATATTGTTCGATTCGGGTAACTTCAGGAGAGGCGATTAAGCTTTCTGTAGCCGTATACACTTCTCCGTCTACAATAACATTTAAGGTATAATTGCCGCCTATTTCAGGATCAAAGTTCGTACAGGTGTAGCTTCCTGGAGTTTCGGTTTCGGTAAAATAGAAAATTTTATTATTTTCATTTTTAATGGTTACAGTTGCTCCGGAAACACGAGTGACCTCAGTATTGTAATAATCGGTTAGTCTGGAAAGATAGATGGTTTGATTTTCTCCAGTAGCACCCGAAAGCCAAAGAATTTCTGCATCTACCACCAGTCTGGGCTCTCCTTGTTCCAGATTCACATCAACAACGTCTTCGCAGGAAGAAGTGCTAAACATTAACAGCAGTATAAAAATATAAAGTAGGGGATATGTTGATATTAGAGATTTCATAGAGTTAAAACTTAAAATTATAAGAAACGCTTGGTAAAATACCGAAAATCGATAACCTTCTGGCTTCGTTTATTCCGGTATCATCGTTGGTAGTAAATCTTATAGATGCTGCATTCTTTCTGTTATAAACATTGTAAATACTAAATACCCAGTAGCTTTTCCAACTTTTCTCCCTGTTAGGCTTTGGGGTAAGCGTTGCCGCAAGGTCTAAATGATGATAGAGGGGTAATCGATTTTCGTTTCTTATAGAATAATTAGGCACTGGGATGCCTCCAAATTCGTAATAGCCGTTTGGGTAGGTTACCGGCTGTCCCGATTGTAGCGCAAAGTTTGCACTAAAAGACCACTTTTTAGTATACTCGTAATTGCCGGTAATACTAAGGTTATGCAATTTGTCGTAAGGGGATAAATACCAGTTACCGTTAGCGATCCCGGGTTCTTTTGGAGTCCTTCCTTCGGTTTTTTGTTCAGCACGGGATAAGGTATAAGAAATCCAACCGGTTAAATCACCACTGTTTTTTCTAAGTAATACTTCTAATCCGTAAGCCCTGGCTTTACCGTTTAACAGTACCTGCTCGATATCATTATTAGCAATAAGATTGGCGCCGTCTACATAGTCGATTCGGTTACTTATGTTTTTATAAAAAGCTTCCGTTTCCAGACTGTATCTATTATTGTTAAAATTCCTAAAATACCCTAAAGCGTATTGATCTAAAATCTGAGGTTGGATAAATGGTCCACTGGGCGTCCAAATGTTTACCGGGGTTGGTGACTGGCTGTTAGAAACAATATGTAAGTATTGCGCCATCCGGTTGTAACTTGCTTTAATCGAGGATTCATCATTTAATATATATGATAATGCCGCTCTTGGTTCTAAATTATTAAAGCTCGATATCACTTCACCAGACCCATAAAATTTTGTTCCTATAGGCGTTCCTTCCTGATAAATATTATAAACAGGATTGTATTCTACTGGGCTGTTTTCATAAATATTTACCTCTTGTTGCCCGTATCTGTAAAATGTGCTGTATCTAAGACCGTATCGTATTTCTAAGTGATCTCCGATCTTTTGGTTAACATCAATATAGGCAGAGGGTTCTAGTGCATATTTACGATCTAATTCCCTGTAATTTACGGTAGATTCACTACTGTTAGGGATTAATATGCCTGGATTAAAATCGTAGTAAGTAGCCTCTATACCGTAATTAAGCTGAACGTCTTTTGATATGTAATGTTGCCAGCCATATTTTAATCCATAACTTGCTATACCGCTATCCCAATTAAAACTAAGGGTATTTAAATTGAGCCCAAATTGGTAGTCACTATAGAAAATCGATAAATCGCTGGTGACATCTTTAGTAAAACGATGTTTCCAGTTTATCTTTCCCATGGTATTTCCATATCTGCTGGAGAAACTATCACTAATATCAAAAACATCTTTTCCTAAATAGCCTGAAAAATGCAGACTGTTATTTTCGTTGAGTTGATAGTTCAGTTTAGCATTAAGATCGTAAAATTTAGCTGAGTTTTCATTATCGGCAAGTTGCAAAAACAAGTGAGCATAAGAGGTCCTTCCTGCCAGCATAAAGGAAGCTTTGTCTTGTTGTAAGGGGCCTTCAACTTTCAGTTTACTTGAAATTAAACCCACGCCACCTTCAAACTTAAAATCCTTATAATCACCGTTATTCTGGGTGATATCTAGAACAGAAGAAACCCTGCCACCGTACTTAGAAGGGATTCCCCCCTTATAAAGATCCAGGGAATTTACCGCATCGGCGTTAAAAACCGAGAAAAATCCAAAAAGATGGGAGTCACTGTAAATAGGAACATTATCTAATAAGATTAGATTTTGATCTGCTGCGCCACCACGAACATTAAATCCTGACGAACCTTCACCTGCATTAGTAACTCCCGGCAGTGTAAGTAAAGATTTTAAAGGATCGGGTTCCCCCAAAGCTACCGGTATTTGCTTAATTTCTTTCATGCTAAGGCTGTTCATGCTCATTTGGGGTTTTTTAATATTAGTCGCCTTATTATTTTGTTCAATAATCACTTCTTCTAAGGTTTCACCGCCAGGTTGCATTTGAAGGCTCCAATCCATATCGCGATTAAGTAAGATGCTTTTAGTAATGCTATTATAACCTAAAAAGCTAATGGTGACTTCATGTCTTCCCTGCGGAAGCTGCAGTGAGAATTTGCCTTCCTCATCGGTAGTCGTCCCCTTTTGAAGTTTCTGAACTGTAATACTGGCTCCAAAAAGAGGCTGATTATTCTCGTCATAAATACTTCCCGAAAGAGTGTGGGGTGACTGAGTATCCATCTTGATTCCATGGGGTTTTATTGTAATATTATTACCCAGCGCCTTAAAATCGTGCGGAAGTTTATGGTTAAGTTCTTTGATTAAATCGCTGATACTGATGTTTTCATAATCCATCTCGATATTAAAAGTGAGTTGAGAACTAATTTCTTCGGCATAAGCCAGTTTATAATCAGATTGTTTTTCGATCTGATCTTTAAGCGTATTCATCGTATTCCCTTTCTCAATCTTTATGGTGAGATTTTGGCAGTTAAGGCCGAAGCCATAAATACATACAAAACAGATTAAAAAATATTTCATTTCTTAATAATATTATTGGTTGGTGCAGACGTTTGTTTTCTAAAGATCACCGTGTTATTGAAGCGATCTATGCTGTAGTTAAGATTGTGTATTTCTGCAAGTATTTTTAGAGGGATCTCAATATCTTCTTCTTTCTTTATCCGCAGTGTGATTTGTTTACTTAAAAAAGCTTCTGGAACAGCTATTTTAAATGCATATTCTTGTTCAAGAAAACTAATGATGTTTTTTACACTCTCTTTTTCAAAGTCTATATGGTTTTTGAAATGCTGGATCTTAGTCGCTCCATCTTCAAGAATAAATTCTTCTCCCGGTAACAAAATCCAGTTTTTAGATTGTCCCTGAACAGTCATTTTCACTTTGCCTTCATGCAATTTCACACGCGTCTGGATTTCATTTTCAGCAATGGTAAAGGACGTTCCTAAAGCCGTAGTTATGGTTTTGTTATTAATCACTTTAAAAGGATGATTTTTGTCTTTTCTAACTTTAAAAAAGGCATTTCCTTGCAAAGAAACCTCCCGATTATTGCTATAGTCTTTAGAATAAGTGATTTTTGAATGTGATTGAAGCCTAATTTCACTACTATCAGGTAAAAAAATCAATTTAAGTTTATTTCCTGGATTTTCAATATGTATGACGGAAGCAATTTGCTGTGCTGGTTGATTGATACGATTTAGGATGTAAAAACCAGTTCCTAAAATCACCATTATCGCAATAGCAGCAGCATACTTTATGAAAGTAGAGGTTTTAGGATAAGGATGTTTTAAATGATTACTAGAGAATTTTTCCCAGGACTTTTCTTTTTCGGTGGAAGGAATTTCAGGTGAATTTTCTTTCCAGTACTTATCGAATTTTTTTTCGATTTCGCTTTTCTTCATCAGGAAGCTTTAAGTAGTTCGCAATTAAATCCTTCGCTTTTAATGCTAGTGAGAAAGTGATCTTTAATAATTTCTGTCTTAGAAGATACAATGATTAGAATTTCATCTTCTAGAGTAAAAGGATGAATTTCACAATCTGAAAAATTGAACGCCAGTACCTTTAAAAGATAAACCAATCGCTCCTGTTCGATAATATCTAATTTATAAATCTCGAAAATCATATTGAGCATTTTTATACAATACAATTGGGAGCGTAAAAGTTCCTAAGCCTTTTTGATATTTTTTCGGATAAAATTATTTGCCAGGTAAATATGGTTGGCGATCGTTTTTTGTGAAAGTTGGGTAAGGCTAGCAATTTCCTGGTAAGAATAATTGTCGATTTTGTGTAACTTGAAAATCTTTTTTTGTTGAACCGGAAGTTCTTCTATTAATTTATGTAGCTTTTCTTTTTTGAAGTTGGTCTCATTTTCCGGCTCGTCGTTTTCTATTTTACTGTTAAGAAAATCGGGTTGAAGCGGAATTATTTTTTTCTCCCGGTTAAGATGATTGAATATAATGTTTTTACAAATCACTATAATCTGTGCTTCTAGCGGCACATCTTCTTTTAACTGATGCCTGTTTTTGTAGATTTTTAAAAAGGTTTCCTGAATAAAATCTTGTGGGGTGAATACTTTAAAATTGAATTTTTTGCAGATATGAAAAAGTTTATCGTAATAAAGAAAATAGATCTCTTTAAAGCTTGTTGTTTTGCCTTTCTTTAAATCTAGAATGATCTTTTGGTTATTTTCCATCAACGATTAGACGCGGTTTTCTATAAAACGTTAATAGCTATAATTTAATTATATCTAAATTTATCATTAATAGCAGATTTGTTTAATTTAAAATTAGATTGTAGATTTGTCAGCCCTTTTTTTAATTATTGTTTAATTTTCGACAATTAATAAGAGGTTAAAAAAATTCCTAAAACAGGGAAAACAAAAATATAGGTGATTTAGGTCACTCGTAGATTTAAAAAAATATTTTTTGAATCTTAAAATTTAGTTGTGTTGTTTGTTCCAAGAAATTGGAACTTGTAGGTAAACCTTTTAAGGCTTTTTAGCCTTGGGAATACCAATGAGAAGCTTTTTTCCGTTGATTCGGGAAGAGGCTTTTTTGTTTTTAAGGCTTATTAAAAATGTGTTTCTTAAAAAGGCGTTTAAAGATTTTGTAAATTTGAGATCAATATAATTATCAGGGTGAAGTTTAAACCAAAAGATTTTTACTCTTATTTTAAGGAATGTTACCGGTTGGATAATAAGGAATTTATTATTCAGAATATTTTATACAGTAAATATCCTTACAAATGGTTTATTAGTAATAAGGAAGAATTATTGCATGAGGGCTTGTCTTTAATCCCTTACCCTAATAAGAAATATAAAGAATTAGATAAAGAATTAAGTCTATATAATTTAGAAAAACAGCTATTTTACGCTTGTTTTTTTATTTTAGGAAAAGGGAATAATCCATTAACAAAGGATAATCGAATTTGTACTCCGCTCTTTTTATTTCCTGCCGAATTAGAGATCATCGATGAACTTAGTTATATAAGAATTGATCGTTCCAATTACGAAATCAATAGATATGCCCTTCAATTACTGGATTTAAAGGATAATAATTTAGATAAAGATGCTTTCGTAAAAGCGCTTTCTCTTAAATTAGAAGAGAATGATAATTTAATTGGGTTAAAAAGTTTCCTCGATCGCAGTGTGCTTAATTTGGATACGGAGGATCTCTTGTTATTTCCAACCGTATGGCCCATTACTCGGGTAAGAAAGTATCTTAACCAAGATCATTTTAAAGATTATAATTATAAAATAGTTCCGTCTGCTGGAACCATTTTAGCTGAAAAATCAGAATCTTCAATCAGAATTTTGACTGATTTAGAAGGGATGGCTGAAGATGAGATGTTTAGTCGAAATCTGGCAGAATTACTAAACGGAGAAAGGGTTGCGCCTAAAGATTATAGAAGTATTTATAAAAACAGGTTAAATTATGAGCAGTACGAAGCACTTAAAAATGCCAATAAGTTTTCTAATTCTGTAATTGTAGGCCCTCCTGGTACAGGAAAAAGTTATACGATAAATTCTATAGTTGCAGATGCTGTTATGAATAATGAATCGGTTTTGGTGGTATCTAAAACCAAGCAAGCTGTAGAAGTGATAAGGGGAATGTTGGAGGATGATTTTAAACTTAAAGATTATCTTATTCATACTACAGGATTTAATTATAAAGCTAGTTTAAAGTCAAAAATTAGAAAGTATCTAAGTGGTATCGCAGGTAGAAAAACAAACATTAATCTAGACAGGCTTGACACTTTGATTACTGAGCTTGAAAAGCTAGAGTCGGAATTTGAGCATTTAATCGAGCAGGAACTCAGACTGTCAAATCTGGAATTCAGTGATAATCTAAGTTTATGGGATAAGTTAGAGAAGTTTTACTTTACCAATATTACCTACAGTGGAGAACAATTACTTCCTAAGTTCGATAAAATGAATACGGTCTTTAAACAACTGGAAAGGGAAATAAGCATATTTTCTAAACATAAAATTGCTAGTAACATTAACAAGAACTCATTGCATTATAGAAGTGATATTTCTAAATTCTACGATGCTTTGGATTCCACTAGTTTTTCGATTTACAAGAAAATTTTAGAAGATGTTGATCATCGTAGTATATTAAAGGTATTTCCTGTTTGGCTGGCAAATCTTTCAGATTTGAACTCCATTTTACCTTTAAAAGATGATATTTTTGATTTAGTACTTATTGATGAGGCAACGCAATGCGATATTGCTTCAGCGCTGCCTGCAATTTACAGGGCCAAACGAGTAGTTATTATTGGAGATCCTAATCAACTTAGGCATTATTCATTTGTTTCAGAAGCTCAACAACGTAAGTTGAGAAAGAAGTATAACATACCAGAAGATAAAATATTTGACTATCGAAACAGGAGTATTTTAGATTTATATATTTCTAAAATTCAAGATCAGCATCAAATTACTTTTTTAAGAGAACATTTTAGATCTACTCCATCTTTAGTAGAATTTAGTAACCAGAAATTTTATAATGGGCAGCTAGAAGTTTTAAAATCTACTCCAGATCACATAAATAAAAATCAATTAGATTATTTTAAGGTAGATGGATTTCGTAATGATAAAGGGGTAAATAAAATCGAAGCGGAATTTATTATAAAAAAATTGAAATCAATTTTTTTCAAATATAAAGATGCTCCAAAAAAGCCCAGTGTAGGCATAATATCTCCTTTTAATTCACAAATTTTATATATAAAAAGTTTAATCCGCAGTAATTTTGAATTAAATGAAATTAAACAGTTTCAACTTCTTTGCGGAACGCCTTATACTTTTCAGGGGTCTGAAAGAGAAATTGTTCTTTTATCTTTTTGTGTATGTAATGAAACCCATCATTCTGCGTTTATTCATTTAAACAAACCCGAAGTATTTAATGTAGCTATTACGAGAGCTAAATCTTACCAGGCCATAATTACTTCAGTGGAGATTTCAAAATTGAATCAAAATTCTCTACTTTTTGAATATTTAAATTTTATAAAAGATTTTAATCATGAAGCAGATAATAGTGAAGAAAGGGATATTTTTCAGGAAGAAGTGGTAAACTTTCTTCACGAAAAAGGATTCAATAATATCGAATGTGGATATCCTGTGGCTGGTAGTATCTTAGATATTCTTGTTTCTAATGAAAAAGAAAATTATTTTATAGATTTAATTGGTTATCCGGGTAATTTTAAAAATGCTTTTAGCTTAGAGCGATATAAAACCTTAGCCCGAACGGGAATTAGATGTTTTCCCCTGCATTATAGTTTATGGAAACGTAAGCCATATAGTGTACAGAATAGCTTATTGAAGTTTCTCAATAAGATTTAAGGCTTAAAATATCCCACGTTAATCATAGAAATAGGATTATTGTGTGGCATTAATCAACAAATTGTGTGGTGGTGCTAAGTGCAGAATACCCCAAAAACTCATAAAAAAGTATTAAAAACCATATCCGAGAACGTTTGAAATTAAAAGGTATGTAAATTGTTACATCCATAACAGAAATAATCTCTACTTATGGATAAGAAATATAAATTTTCAATGGTGAACAAATTTGCAATACTTTTCATTTCATGTACTCTTTTAAGCCTTACTTCCTGCAAGGAAGAAGAAAAGGTGGATGAAGGATTACCGCTGCCAGTGGTATCCCTTAAAGAGCAAAATGCCTCTAAAGGTTTTGAATATATCGGTTCTATAGAAGGAGTTGAAACAGTAGAAATTCGTCCTCAGGTAGATGGGATTTTAGAAGAAATTTATGTAGATGAAGGTGATTTTGTTGAAAAAGGACAGCCATTATTTAAAGTTAATAGTCAGCCTTATATGGAAGATTATAAAAACGCAATGGCCAATGTAGCCTTAGAGAGAGCAAAAGTCGAAAAAGCAAAAAGTGATTTAGACCGTTTACAACCACTAATTGATAACGAAGTGATTTCTGAAGTACGAAAGAAATCTGTAGAAGCCGATTATCAGGTAGCCTTATCTTCCTTAGAAAGAGCGCAGGCACAGGCAGCCAATATGAGAATCAATCTTAATTTTACCACAATTAAAGCTCCCGTAAGCGGATTTATGGGGAGAATTCCTAAATCTCCAGGTAACGTGGTTAAGCAAACAGATGAAAAACCACTTACCATATTATCTAAAGTAGATGATATTTATGTGTATTTCTCTATGAGCGAGTCTGATTATTTGTACTACGAAAGAGCAAAAAACGATACTCTTTACAATAAAATGAATAATAAGGTAAAGTTGGTTTTAGCCGACGGATCTGTTTACGAACATACCGGGAAGGTAGATGCTAATTCTGGGCAAATCGACCGTAATACTGGTTCTATTACTTTAAGGGCGAGATTCCAAAACCCAGATACCCTGTTAAGATCGGGGAATACTGGTAAAATTTTAATGGAAGAAATTTATCCAAAAGCTATTTTAGTACCTCAAAGTGCCACAACATTTATTCAGGATAAAAAATTCGTTTTTGTTTTAGATGAAAATAATATAGCACAACGTAAAGAGATTATAACTGAAGGAAGATCTGGAGATAATTATATCGTAAGTTCTAAAAGTTTATCCCCAGACGATCGTATCGTGCTTTCTGGTTTGGATAAGTTGGCCAACGGCATTAAAGTAAAGCCTATTGAAAGAGGCCGTTTGTTATCCCAGGTTCAGGAATAAGCTCACTTTAACTACCCAATCAAATAAAATTGCATGTTTAAGAAAATAATAAAAAGGCCAGTCCTTACACTGGTTATCACTATCATATTGCTTTTAGCCGGGGCGGCAAGTATCACCTCTTTACCGGTAGAACGTTTTCCGGAAATTGCTCCGCCCAGTGTTAGTGTACAGGTATATTATCCAGGAGGTAACGCTGAAACCGTAGCAAAATCTGTTTTATTGCCTATTGAAGAGGCTATTAACGGGACAGAAAATATGTCTTATGCGAATTCTACCGCAACCAACTCGGGTAGAGGGCGTGTAACCGTTTATTTTAAACCCGGGACAGATCCAGATCTGGCTGCTGTCGATATTCAAAACCGAATTTCTACCATTACTTCTATGATCCCACCTGAAGTTTCTGAAGCAGGAATATCGGTGACGAAAAGGATGAAAGGGAGTATCATGACGATCAATATTTATAGTGATGATCCTACTTACGACGAAACCTTCTTAAACGCATTTACCAGAATTAATATTCGTAGGGAATTAAAGCGTGTAGACGGGCTTGCTGAAGCTTCTATTTTAAGACAGCGTGATTACGCTATGAGAATTTGGTTGAATCCGCAGAAAATGGCTTCTTACCAGTTAACGCCACGTGATGTTTATAATCAGATTAAAGATCAAAACTTCGAGGCGGCACCAGGTAAATTCGGAGAAAATTCAGAAGAGCTTTTTGAAATTATCATGAAGCACGATGGCCGATTTAGCCAGCCCGAAGATTACGAAAATCTGGTAATTAAAACTAAAGATGAAACCTCGTTGCATTTAAGGGATATTGCAAGAGTAGAATTTGGTGCTTCTAATTATACCAGTGAGAATAGATTAAACGGAAAACCATCGGTAACTATAGATATCGTACAGCAAAATGGAGCCAACGCAATGGAAATCGATAGTCGTATTCGTGAAATCCTAGAAGAGCAGTCACGTTTATTTCCAGATGATGTACATTACGAAATCACCTATAGTGTAAGAAACCAGATCGACGAATCGATGAGTCAGGTGGAACACACCCTTGTCGAAGCCTTTATTTTGGTTTTCCTGGTGGTTTTTATTTTCCTTCAGGATTTTAGAGCAACCTTAATTACTGCAATTTCTATCCCGGCATCTTTATTAGGTACTTTCTTTTTCTTAAATATCATAGGGGCCTCTATGAATGTTTTAAGTATGTTCTCCCTGGTGTTGGCTATTGGTATTGTGGTAGATGATGCCATTGTGGTGATGGAGGCTATACACGAAAAAATGACACATCATAAAATGCCGGTTAAAGAGGCTGTAAGTTCTGCAATGGACGAGATTACCGGAGCTATTATCTCCATTACGGTAGTAATTGCAGCGGTGTTTGTGCCGGTTGGATTTTTAAGCGGTCCTGTAGGGGTATTTTATCAGGAGTTTGCCTACACAATTATATTTGCCGTATTAATTTCTGCGATCAATGCACTTACTTTAACACCGGTTCTAAGTAAAATTTTCTTCGGGAAAAAGGATAGAAAAAAGGATAAACGAGGTATTGCAAGAGCAATTTCGAATTACAGGCAGTTTAGAAAGGCTAAAGTGTTACGTAGAAAAGGATTTAGGAAATTCGACACTTTCTTTGATCGTTTTACGCAAAAATATTTAAATGCCGTTCGTTGGATTTTAAATAGAAAATGGGTTGGTCTGGGAGCCTTGGCAGTTATTATTGGTCTAACCGTATTTTTATCTAAAATTACGCCCAGTGGATTTATTCCTACAGAGGATGATAACTTCCTGATTTTATCCATGAAAATGCCAGAGGGATCTTCATTGCATCGAACAAATGTTGCCTTAAGAAAAGCTGATTCGATATTGCAACAGCAACCCGCAGTAAAAGGAGTGAATACAGTATCTGGTTTTAATGTAGTAGACAATGCTAATAGTCCTTCTTCTGGTTTAGCTTATGTGCAATTAAACCCCGCTGATGATCGTGGCGAAATCCATGAGATTCAGGCAGTGATTAAAGATTTATTGTCAAAATTAGATGAAATACCGGAAACCGATTTCAATATGTATCCAAGGCCTACCGTACAGGGGTTTGGTAATTTTGACGGAGTGCAGTTTATGCTTCAGGATAGGGCTGATGGTGATTTAGGTGATTTTGGACAGATTGTAAATGAATTTATGAATACCCTTAATAATCAGAAGGAAGTTGAAAATGCCTTTACGTCGTTCAATCCTAATTTCCCACAATATCGTTTGGATATCGATTACGAAAAGGCAAAGAACATGGGGGTAAGCGTAAAAGATATGATGTTTACTATCCAGTCTTACTTTGGTAGGGTTCAGCCGGGAGATTTTAACCGGTTTAGCAGACAGTATGGTGTTTACATGCAATCTGATATTCAGTTCAGGGAATCCCCGGAATCATTTAATAGTATTTTTGTGAAAAATGATGAAGGTGAAATGGTGCCGGTTAATACGATTGTAAAACTTAAACAAACCTACGGTCCAGAGGTTGTTAACCGTTACAATCTTTATAATGCAGCAAAAATAAATGTTACTCCCGCAAAAGGATATAGTACCGGGGATGTAATGAATATGATCGAAGATCTTACCGCCAAGAAACTTCCGGCTACTTTAAGTTATGAGTGGACGAGTATGAGTTTAGAAGAAAAGAATTCTGGCGGGGATACGATTATTGTGTTTATCATCATCATCTTACTGGTATATTTTATTCTGGCTTCACAGTACGAAAGTTTCTTATTACCATTGGCCGTAATGTTGTCATTGCCGGTAGGTATTTTTGGGGTGTTTACAGCTATTAATATCGCAGGGATCGACAATAATATTTATGTCCAAATTGGTATTATAATGCTTATTGGTTTACTGGCCAAGAACTCTATTTTGATTGTAGAGTTTGTAGCTCAAAAGCGAAGGGCAGGTTTTACCGCCTTCGATGCGGTGATCGAGGCCAGTGCATTAAGGATTAGGCCCATTATTATGACGTCTTTGGCATTTACCGTAGGATTAGTACCGTTAATGTTTGCCGAAGGGTCATCAGCCCAGGGAAATCACTCGGTTAGTATTGGTACTGCAGGTGGAATGATAAGCGGAATTGTTTTGGGTATTTTTATAATTCCTGTTTTGGCTTATGTATTTCAGGTACTTCATGATAAAATGAATCTGGAACGTTATGCCGAGTAAACCAAAATCAATTAAAAAAACGAAGATGAAAACGAGTTTTCTTTCAACTATAAATTCAAACAATAAATCAAAACTTTCAGCAGGACTTGTAAAAGCTGCTCTAGGGGCTTTTGCAATCATCTTTGTGGTGAGTTGTAAAGTAGGAGAAGAATATACGCGCCCGGATTTTGGTGATGATGTTTCCTCAGAATTTTACGCGGGAGGAGAGAAAGAGGAGACCTTAGCTGTAGATTCACTAAATTCAAACGAAGTGAATAATGATACCATCCCAATGTCTGAAATTCCATGGAAAGATTATATTACAGATAGGGCATTACAAAACCTAATCGATACGGCTTTAGTAAACAATATCGATTTGCAAAAAGCCATGAAAAACATGGAAATTGGAATGGAAGAACTTGCGCAGTCTAAGGCAAATTTTTTCCCCTCCTTAAATGCGAGACCGGCAGAGTACCGTAGGGATTATTATTCTGAAAATTTTAATAACTATGGTTCTAATCGTGCCAGAAGAAACCATGGGGAAAATCCTCCGGAGAGCTTTTATACCGAGCGTTTAGAATATGCCTCTGCTTTGCAGGCCAACTGGGAAATTGATGTATGGGGGAAATTACGTTGGCAAAAAGAAGCGGCCCGTGCGCAGTTTATGAAGAGTAAGGAGTTTAAAAAAGCAGTGCAAACTTCGCTAATTTCAGAAGTTGCTGCAACCTATTTTAATCTTGTAATGCTTAAATCGCAGATAGAGGTTGCCCAGAAAAACTATGCCCTAAGCGATAGTACTTTAAATATCGTACAGTTGCAATACGATGCAGGAGAGTCTACTTCGCTGGCCATTCAGCAAACAAAATCACAAAAATTAAAGGCCAAAACTTTAATTCCGCAGTTAGAGCGTCAGTATGTGATTATGGAAAATAAGCTGAACCGTTTATTAGGACGCTCCCCTAGAGAAATACAAATTGATACCGATTTCGAGGATATAGAATTTCAAGAGAGATATACTTCAGGAGTACCTTTAGAATTAATTAAAAACCGTCCAGATGTGGCCATGTCTGAATATGAGCTTATCACTGCTAACGCCGATGCCGGTGTTGCCAATGCGTTGCGATATCCTTCATTGAGTATTGGTGCTTCAGCGGGTTTAAATTCGTTTAAATTAGAAGAATTTTTTGATCCTGTGGGCTCTGGTTTTGCTTTGTTAAACGGCGCTATTTTTCAGCCAATTTTTAATAATAGAAAACTAAAAACCAATTATAATGTCGCCTTATCCCAAAAGGAAATTGCTCAATTAGATTTTAAAGATGACCTTATTACAGCGATTGCAGACGTTTCTAACTCTTTGGCAAAAATGGAGAAGCTAAAGGAAGAATTTGCTATTGCGCAAGAGCGTATTGAGGTTACTCAAAAGGGACTAAAAGATGCCGGAATGCTTTTTAAAGGTGGTTATGCCAATTATCTGGAAGTGATCTCGGCACAAAGTGACGCTTTGGAAAGTGAACTTAATTTAATCAATATTAAAAATCAATTGCTAATCGCGAATGTAGAATTATATCGTAGTCTTGGCGGTGGCTGGCAATAATATCTTTTTAAAGTTGCAATTATTTGATAATCAACATTAAATACCTGGAGATAAAGTAAAAATTTCTAATTAATGCCTCATTGGTTTGCCTTGGGGTAGTTTAGTTATGTGGAAAACAGCCTATTCTTCGATAGGCTGTTTTCCATTCATATATTCGCTAGGGGTCATTTTAAATTGTTTTTGGAAATTTCGACCAAAACTGGTTTGTGATTTATACCCCACAATTTCAGAAATTTCATAGATCTTATATTCTCCAGACTGTAATAATTCGGCGGCCTTCTTTAAACGAGCGATGTTTATTAGTTCATTGGGACTTAAATTCGAAAGGTCTTTGATCTTTCGGTATAAGGTAGAACGACTCATATTCATAATATCGGCAAGGCTGTCTACATTCAGGTTTTGATCGGAGAGATTATCGTAAATTAACTTTTCAAGTTTATTGATAAACCTCTCATCGGTTTTGGTATGAGCAATACTCTTAATGTGCGAAAGCGGGGAGCTGGAATAGAACTCCATAATATGCCTTCTGTTTTCAATAAGATTGCTTACCTGTACCTTTAGATATTCTAAAGAAAACGGTTTTTCGATATAAGCGTCGGCACCGGCTTCTAAGCCCTGAATTTTTGATTGCATGGCATTTTTGGCAGTAAGCAGGATCACAGGTATGTGGCTTGTCTCTAAATTGGTTTTTACGTATTCACAAAACTCAAATCCGTCCATTCCATTCATCATCACATCACTGATGATTAAATAGATATTTTCTTTTTTGAGAATTTCGATAGCTGTTTCTGCATTTGTAGATTTAAAAACGGCGTATTCTTCTTTAAAATCATCAGCAATAAATTTTAGCAACTCTCTATTATCTTCCACGATTAATATTCCTGAGTTTTCAGCCGTGTCGTTTATAATTTCTTCCTGTGGAATTTCTTCTTGCTGACGTTCGATAACTTTTGGCTCCTTTTTATACGAGTTAAATTCCTGCTCTTGCCGAAGTGGTAATTTTAAGATAAAGGTGTTTAAATGGGTATCTTCATTGGCAAGGATGAGCTGCCCGCTGTGTAATTCGGTTAAACTGTAAGCCAGGCTTAAGCCAATACCTGTACCGGTTTGATTGGAAACTTCATCCGTCCTAAAGAAGGGTTCAAATATGCGTTTTTTGAGGTGTTGCGGAATCAAACTTCCATCGTTTTGTACTTTTAAGATAAATTCGGAGTCAGTGACTTCCAGTTTCAGGATCACTTCATTTTTAGCATATTTAATCGCATTATTAAAGAGGTTGCTCATAATTTTTTTTATAGCTTCTTCATCAACAAAAGCCATCACCTCTTCCTGCGGAAGTTTCATCCTAAAATCTACCGCTTTTTCCTGAATAAGCTCGCTAAACCTGGTATAAGTGTTCCTAAGCGTTTCTGAAATGTTAATCTCAACAAAAGTGAGTTTTATATTTTCAATTTCTGTTTTCCTAAAGTCTAACAATTCATTTACCAGATTAATAAGTCTTTCGGTATTTTTTTCCATAATAGAAAGGCTTTTTTGCATTATCGGCTGGTCTTTGGTTTGGCCAATGAGCTTTTCTAAAGGTGTTTTGATAAGTGTTAGCGGGGTACGAATTTCGTGGGCTACGTTCGTGAAAAACTCAATTTTAGACTGATAAATTTCTTTTTCTTTTTCATCCTGAAATGCTTTAATCTTTCGGTTATTTTTACGTTGTACCCTATAATGATAATATCTTAGGGAAAGAGCAAAAAGTAGTATAAATACTAGAGTGTATAAGAAAATAGCCAGCTTGCTAAAGTAAAAGGGAGGAAGAACTTCAATTTCTAAAGCGGCAGTTTCTTTATTTTCTACCCCTGTACTATTGGTACTTTTTACCTGAAATATATAATTGCCTGACGGTAACTCTGTGAAATTTACGCTATGCTTTGTTTTTAGTGGTATCCATTTGTCATTAAGCCCTATAAGGCGGTAGGCATACTCGGTCATTTCTGGTGCTGTAAAACTTAGTGACGCAAAATCCAGGCTAAAAGTAGATTGATCTGCAGTTAAGATGATTTTTGAGGTTTCAGTAATCGATTTTTCCAGCGGAGAATTTTGAGCTCCTACTTTTATGGATTCATTATTAATACTAAGATTGGTAATATAAACCGGCGGATCGTAATTGTTTTTTATAAATTCATCTGGATGAAAACTAACTAAACCTTTTACGCTCCCAAAGAACATTCGGCCTTCGTTATTTTTATAAGCTGAACTATAATTGAACTGGTCACTTAATAGGCCATTTGCTTTAGTGTAAGTTTTAAAACTTTCTTTTGAAGGATTAAAATGCACCAGTCCGTTTGAAGTGCTAATCCATAAACTGGCATCATCATCTTCTAAAATAGAATAGCTAACATTGCTGGGAAGACCATCCCTGGTATTATAATTTTTAAAATCATTAGAGGTGGGCTTATAGAGGTTTAGTCCATTTTCTGTAGTGATCCAAATATTTTCTTTAGAATCCTGAAAAATGCCATTAATCACATTACTGCTAATGCTGGTAGAATCTTGCCCATCGTATCTAAAATAGCCTTTTTTTTGTGTTTTGGGATTATAATAATAGAGACCATCCCAATATGTTGCGGCCCATAAAGTTCCGTCTTTACTTTCTAAAAATGCGGCATAATGAAAATCCTGAGGAAAACCTTTTAGGGGATTAAAATGATCTTTTTTGCGATTGTAGGTATAAATACCCAGGGAAGCCATGACATAAACGCTGTCGTCTCTTCCTTTATAAATATCCAAGATAAAATTATTTCCAATACTATAAGGGTTGCCTTCTTCCTGCTCATAGTGCCTAATTATTTGATTACTATTGATGTCGAATACATCCAGGCCATGTTCAAAAGTGCCAACCCAAAGTTCATTATCTAAAGGTAAAATTCCATGAATATTGTAATGGGCAATATTCGAGTTTTTAGGAGTGAAAGTTTGAAATTTACCGGTGTTAGCATCTAGTTTGTTTAAGCCGGCATCTTCTGTTCCTATCCAATAATCACCATTCTTGTCCTGGTGTATTTCTCTTACGGCATTTCCGCTGATACTATTTTCGCCCTCTTTAGGGAAATATTTCTTAAAGGGTGTAAACTCTTTTGGCAGATAATTTACGCCGCCAAAATAACTACCTATCCATGTACCGCCCTCTTTATCTATTGTCATCGTATAAAGCGCATTATCGGTTAATGAATACGGGTCATTATAGCTTTTTTTAAAATTTGAATATGTTTTGGATTTGGTGTCATAGATCAGAAGTCCGCTTTCTGTGGCCAGCCAGATAGTTCCGTTTTCTTTTTCTACGATGTCCCTTACGTATAGCTGTTCATTATAATTATTGATTAATTTTTTTGTAGTTCCCATTTTGATGTCGTACACGAATGCCCCATGATGACGCGTACCAATAATCATATGTGATTTACTTATCCCTTTTAAAGCTGTGATGATTACAGGAAGATCGTCCGCTATAGAGCCAAAACCTAAAGTTATTGGTTTAAAATTTCTGCTTTCTTCGGAGTATTGATAGACATTTTCGCCTGAAGCCGCCCAAATATTTTGGTTGCTATCTTTTGATAGCAAAATGGCATAGAAATCATCATAAGATTTAAGATTAAGGCTGGATAAGGTCTCTTGCTGCTTAAAGTATAAAGTCCCTCCTGCGATAAACCATAAATTGTTGTTTTTATCAGCCTCAATGTCCAATATGGGTTTGGTAATAGCAGGGGACAAGGCACAAAAACTTTCTTTTTGGTTATCGTATCTAAAAAGACCATTGTCGGTACCTACCCATAAATAATTTTTTCCTTCATAAAGACAACGAATATAATTACTGCCAATACTTCTATCGTCTTTGCTATTATGATGAAACAATTTAAAGTTATAGCCATCAAAGCGATTTAGGCCGTCTTTTGTACCAAACCATAAGAATCCTCTTTTATCCTGTAACATAGTGATCACAGAATTATGGCTTAATCCATTTTCAACCTGGTAGTGTTTAAAATAAAGTTCCTGCGTGGTGGCCAAATTGGTCAAAAACAGGCTACAAATTATTCCATATAAAACTTTCTTCATCAAACCCATTCAATTTTAGAGAAAATTAAGAATTATCATTCAACTATTCGTTTCAAATCACTTCATATCGTGTCAAATTCGGTGAAATTCTGAGGAAATCTTAAAATTTGAACAATTTGGATGAAAGAATGAAACAAAATATCATATAAAAATTATTTAAAAAGAATCTACTTTGAATATCTCAATAATCACTTCTATTATTTATTAAATACTAAATATGAATATATAATTATTAATGAATTAAAAAACTAAATCGTTTTCGCATGATTTCTATTTGTAGAGATCTATTTACCTACTATTTAATCATTTTTAAAATGAAAATTCGATGAAAAAAAATTTACAAACACTTAAAAAGCCTGTTTTGCTATTTTTTCTGTTGTGGTTTGGCGTAGTTCAAAAAGGTTTTGCGCAAGAGACAATTACCGTTACAGGAAATATAACCTCAGCCGGAGAATTGCAGGAAGCATTACCTTTTATTAATGTTCTTGTTCAGGGGACTAATAAAGGAACCACAACCGATTTTGATGGAAATTACAGTATAGAGGTTGCTCCAGATGCCACCCTTATATTTAGTTATCTGGGATATAAGACAAAAACGCTTAAGGTGGATGGACGCACTGAAATAAATATCCAGTTAGAAGAAGATGTTGCGGGGCTGGACGAAGTACTTATAACCGGATATACTTCTCAGGATAAAAAATCGATTACTGGTGCAATCTCAAACATTACCAGTGAGGATATAGAAAAAGTTCATGGAGGAGCGACCGTTTCTTCTGGTCTTGCCGGTAAAATTCCCGGAGTAAGCTTTAGAATGAATGATGGACGTCCCGGTGCAAGTGCATCCATCCAAATTCGTAATATGGGAGATCCATTATATGTAATAGACGGAGTGCAACAGGATGCTGGTCAATTTAATAATCTTTCACCTAATGATATCGCGAGTATTACGGTGCTAAAAGATGCCTCGGCCGCTATTTATGGGGTTAGGGCGGCAAACGGAGTGGTGGTGGTTACCACCAAAAAAGGAAAAAGAGGAACGCGGAGTGCCGTAAATATAAATGCGTACGTAGGCTGGCAAAACTGGTCTCGGTTTCCCGAAAGTGTAAATGATTCCTACCAGTGGATGTTAGGTAGAGCCGCAGCTGAAATTAATCAGTTTGGATCTACAGGTATCACTGCTGAAGAATTAGAACGATACAGAATTGGTGAAGAACGAGGCTATCAGTCTTTTAACTGGAAGGATTTTATTATTAAGAAGAATGCGCCTATGCAAAACATTAATGTTAGCGCAAGCGGAGGATCAGAAAATATTAATTATTACCTCTCTTTAACGCATTTGGATCAGGAGTCTGTTTTAGGTGATGAATTTACCTTTATGCGAGATAATATTCAAAGTAATGTTGATGCAAATATTACAGACCGTCTTAAAGTAGGTGTTCAGATCAATGGTAGGATAGAGAAGAAAGAAAATCCAGGAATCCCGGGATATGATGATTACTGGTTACCAAGATTTGCCATTTTAAGGAACCGTCCTTTTGAACGTCCTTATGCCAATGATAATCCAGAATATCTAAATGATATTGGGCATAACGAAACCAACTGGGGGCTTCATAATTTTAAGACCGGTGGATATTATCGTGATACCTGGAGGGTTTTACAAACTAATTTTACTGGGGAGTACGATATGCCATTTATAGATGGATTAAAGCTTAAAGGCATGTATTCGTATTATATCGCAGATCGTTTTCAAAATGGTCACGAATATACCTACGAAGCCTATACCTATAATCCAGATGATGACACCTACAAGGTTACCGGAGGAAGTACTAACCCGTTTAGAGAACGTACTGCCGAGAAAGTTTTTAGAAAAACCTATCAGGGACAATTACAGTATAAAAAGGATTTTGGAGATCATGCCGTAGATGCCGTTTTTATAGCAGAGCGATTAGAAAACCGATTTTTAAGACAGTATGTACACTCAGTACCAAGTACGAATACTCTTCCTTTGATTTATTTTTCTGATATGGATCAATATGATGATTCAGAAAATGAAGAAGCCAGGATTGGTTATATCGTCAAAGTGAGCTACAACTATAAAGACAAGTATTATCTTGATATTTCGGGTCGTAGAGATGCTTCCTGGAAATTTGCGCCCAATAAGCGGGTAGGCTATTTTCCTTCAATTTCAGGAGGTTGGCGAATTACAGAAGAAACGTTCTTCCAAAATCTGATAGGGAATAACAGCGTCCTGGATAACCTAAAGTTTAGGGCCTCCTATGGGGAGCTTGGGGATGATAATATTGATATTGGAGCTTTTGACTATCTCACGGGGTATAATTATAATCAGGGCGTGGCCATTTTAGACGGGGAAGCGGTTATCGCTAGTCGTGATAAAGGACAGCCTATTACCAACCTAACCTGGTTTAAAAGTAGAATTACAGATATTGGAGCTGACTTTTATCTTTTCAACAATAAATTGTCTGGATCTTTTGATTACTTCTACCGTAAAAGAACCGGTTTAAGAGGTAGAAAATACGATATTCTTATTCCTAACGAACTTGGCTATGGCCTACCAGATGAGAACGTAAATAGCGATGCACAATATGGTATCGAAGGGGCATTGTCGTATTCTAAGAAATTTGGAGAAGTAAGTTTAACCGTTTCTGGTAATGCCTCTTTATCCAGAAGTAAATTTCTGGAATCTTACAAGCCAAGATTCGATAATTCGTACCAAAGATATAGAGCTTCAGGAGAACATCGGTTTAACAATATTTTCTGGGGCTTGCAAGCCATCGGGCAGTTCCAGTCTCAGGAAGAAATTGATAATTATCCGGTAGATATCGATGGACAGGGGAATAGTACCTTATTACCTGGAGATATTATTTACGAGGATATCAACGGAGATGGTAGAATTGGTTGGTACGATGAAAAACCAATTGGTTATAACAGCTATAATCCCATGGTAAATTTTGGGTTTAGTTTAAACCTTGCTTACAAAGGATTTGATTTTACTGCAGATTTTTCAGGAGCTTCAGGTTACTCATGGAATCAAAACTGGGAACAAAGATGGCCTTATCAAAATGAAGGTGCTTTAAATACTATTTTTCTCGATAGATGGCATCGTGCAGATCCATTAGATATTAATAGTGAATGGATCCCAGGTAAATATCCGGCAATTCGTTATAACGATGGAGGGCATAGTAATAATAGAAATTCTACTTTCTGGCTACATAATGTTACTTATTTAAGAGCTCGTACACTGGAGTTAGGTTATGCCTTACCAGAAAGCATTCTGGACAAGATCAATTTAAAAAGAGCAAGATTTTACGTGAATGCTTATAACCTGTTCTCTATAGATAATCTTGAAGAATATGGAATTGATCCCGAAATATCTGACGAAAACGGATTGCAATACCCGCAAAACAAGTTCGTGAACGTTGGTGTTAACATTTCAATCTAAAAAACAAACTGCAATGAAAAAACTTCTATACATATTAAGTTTTTCTGCTTTACTGGGTAGCTGTACATCAGATTCAGAATTTCTGGATAGAGAGCCCACTAACATTTTAGGGCAGGAAGAGACATTTAATCGACCAGATCTGGTACTTTCTGTATTGGCAGATTTATATAATCGCTATTATGATTTTGGAACGGTAGAAGACTGGTCAACCTTAGCACAATTTAATGTTGCTTTTTGGTCTGAGGCCGGGAGATACGGTGAATTTCAGAACGGTGGCTGGGGCTACGGCGCCTGGGGAACCTGGGATTATGGATATATACGGGAAATGAACCTGTTTCTTGAACGCCTGGAACAGTCGACCGAGTTAGAAGCTTCAGAACAAGCACGATTTATGGCTGAAGGTAGATTTTTAAGAGCTTCTTACTACTTCACCATGGTAAAAAGAATGGGAGGTGTACCTATAATTTTAGAATCAAAAACCTATGATTTTAGCGGGGATGCGACCTATTTAAGATTCCCTAGAAATACGGAAGCTGAGGTTTATGATTTTGTAATTGCTGAAGCAGAAGAAATTATGAATGATCTTCCGGCAAGTGCAGATGTGAAATCTAGAGCAACAAAAGCTGCTGCTTTAGCAATGAAAGCAAGGGCAGCGCTTTATGCGGGTTCGATTGCAAAATATGGTCAGAATACACCAAGTGTTAGTTTGCCTGGAGGAGAAATAGGAATTCCAGCTTCGAGAGCAGATGGATATTATCAGCAGGCGTTAAGTGCAGCTCAACAAATTATCGATGGAAATGCAGGAAATTATAGTCTGTATCTAAAAGATGAAGCAAATTTATCGAATAACTTCGCAGCACTTTTTTACGATAAATCAAATAATCCTGAAGTGATTTTTGTGGAGGATTTTATGCTTCAAAGTGGTAAAGCGCACGGTTTTACTATTGCCAATCAGCCAAGATTTGGAGCAGAGGAAGAAGAAGGAGGTAGAATAAACCCTGCTTTAAATCTTGTTCAGTCTTTCGAAACTTTAGAGGGAGAATATAAACCCTTACCAATAATGGACGGAAGTGGTGATTATATTTTATATGACGATCCACAGGACCTTTTTGCTAATCGTGATGCGCGATTAGAGGGAACTGTAATTGTTCCTGGATCAACTTTTAAAGATCGTGAAACAGATATTTGGGCTGGCGTTCAGCTTAAAGATGGTACGGTTATAAGTGGAGATTCAAGAGGTCAGCAAAAAGAAGTACCGGGCAGTGACGGGCCTATCCAGGTAGTTGGTTTTGATGGGCCAATCGATGGAGTAGAGTTTACCGCACAAACAGGTTTTTATATTAGAAAATATCAGGATCCAAAAGCGGGTTCGGGGCAACGCGGAGTGCGTAGTGATGTTTGGTTTGTACGTTATCGTTTTGCTGAAGTTCTTTTAAATGCTGCTGAAGCTGCATTTGAACTTGGCCAAAACGAGCTTGCTGCAAATTATATAAACAGGGTGAGAAGCAGAGCAGGTATCACTACTGAATTAACTGCAACAGATATCAATTTTAACCGTATAGCACACGAGCGTTATGTAGAATTCGCTTTTGAAGGGCTTCATTTTTTCGATCTTAAAAGGTGGAGAATTGCAGATAAGGTATTGGATGGAATTAGTATGGAAGTGGATGACTTGCTTTCAAACATTGGTGATGCTACCAAAAGAAGAACTCAGCCTTACGGTTTATGGCCTTACAAATATTTTAATCCAGGAGATCCAAACAATGGAGACTGGCTCTTTAAGATTGTAAAACCAAACCGGGTAACCGGTGCTGATAGATTTCAATTAGGGAATTATTATTCTGAAATCAATCAGGATATACTTACTAATAATCCGCTAATTGTTCGAAACCCTAATCAATAACCTAAAATCGAATATTATGAAATTGAAGTATTATATATTATTCATGGGGTTAGTTTTAAGTCTGGCTTCCTGTGAGATTGACAATTATGAAGAGCCACAATCTTTCTTTACGGGAAATGTGGTTTATGATGGAATGCCCATTGAGGTAGGACCGTCCCAGGTAAGATTCCAATTATGGCAACCGGGTTTTGGAGCTTTAGCACCACTTGATGTAAATATTGCTCCGGACGGTTCTTATAGCGGGAGATTTTTTGATGGTGATTATAAACTAAAATTCGTAAACGGTCAGGGTCCATGGATCGCTCAGCAACAAAGCGCACAGGCCGGAGATACCATTTTCTTTTCTTTAAATGGGGATACTATGATGGATATTGAGGTCACCCCATATTATATAGTTCAAAACTCAGAAATTAGCCTTAATGGAGGAAGAGTGAATGCTTCCGTAGATCTGGATCAGATCATAACAGGAGATAATGGAAGGGGAATCGAATATGTAAACCTATATCTTAATAAAACCGAGTTAGTTTCTAATTGGGCAGAATACAATATAAATGATGGTGATCGGTATAATGATAGCGAATCTTACGGTATTGTACAGGAAGGCCCCGGAGATCTTTCAGATATTAATAATATCAATTTATCTGTAAATCTTCCAAATCCAGTAAATTATGAGCGCGATTATATTTTTGCCCGTGTTGGGATTAAGATTCTAGGAATAGAAGATCTTTTATTTACACCAACAGTGAAATTAGAATTATAATCCCATGTTAACCTAAGGAAGCTTGCGGGGCGGCTTTAATTGCTCTGCAGCCTCCTTCTCTAAACATCAACAATGAAAAGAAGTTTAAAAATCATTATTTGTGTGTGGATGGTACTTGTTTGCGGACTAAGTTTTGCACAGCAAAAAACCTTTACCAATCCACTCTTGGCCTCTGGTGCCGACCCCTACAGCACCTACCACGAAGGTTACTATTATTACATTCATACCCAACAAAACCGTTTAGTGCTTTGGAAGACTAAAAACCTGGCCCATCTAAAAACAGCAGAAAAAACAACAATATGGACGCCTCCTGAAAATACCATGTATTCTAAAGAATTATGGGCGCCAGAAGTGCATATGATCGATGGGAACTGGTATGTGTATTTTGCTGCAGACGATGGTGATAATAACAATCATCGTATGTACGTACTGGAAAACACTTCGGGAAATCCTATGAACAATAGCTGGAAGTTTAAAGGAAAGCTGGCCACTCCTTCAGATAAATGGGCAATCGATGGAAATGTATTTAAGCATCAAGGTCAGTTATACATGATCTGGTCCGGTTGGGAAGGCGATGAAAATGGTCGTCAGGATTTATTCATTGCAAAAATGAAAAACCCAACCACGATGGAAGGAAAAAGACAGAAAATCGCTACCCCCACTTACGATTGGGAAACCCGTTGGGAAGGAGGGCCTCATGTACTGGTAAACGAAGGTCCTCAATATTTATCCAATGGAGAAGAAGTGTTTATCGTATTTTCCGGCAGTGGTTGTTGGACCGATTATTATACCCTGGGATTACTTGCGCTTAAAGGGGAAGATCTTATGGATCCTGATAACTGGGAAAAACACAAGAAACCTATTTTTGCCTGGTCTAAAGAAAATGGAGTGTATGCTCCTGGTCATAATTCCTTTTTTAAATCGCCAGACGGGAAAGAAGATTGGATATTATATCACGCCAATGATAATTCAGGAGATGGCTGTGGCGGAAAAAGATCCCCAAGAATGCAAAAGATAAGTTGGAACAAAGACGGAACGCCAAATCTGGGGACTCCGGTTTCGACGAACACCATCTTAGAAATTCCTTCCGAAGAATAACAAACGAACTCGAATAACAACAATATACAGCAAATGAAAAGAATAGTTTTATTGATCAGTTTTCTTATTGGGATAAACAGCTTTGCCCAACAGGAAGATATTGTATTAAAGAATAGGTGGTCACGAGAAAAAGCGGCCGAGTGGTATAAAAAACATGATTGGATATCTGGTGCTAATTTTATTCCAAGTACCGCCATTAATCAATTGGAGATGTGGCAGGAAGAAACCTTTGATCCTGAAACCATCGATAGAGAGTTAGGGTATGCTGAGGGAATAGGATTCAATACTATGCGTGTTTACTTGCATAGTCTGGCCTATAAAGCCGATAAAAAAGGCTTTAAAGATCGTGTAGATGCGTATTTAGAAATTGCCGACAAGCATAACATCAAGACGATATTGGTGATTTTTGACGATGTTTGGGGGGCTGATCCAAAAATTGGTAAGCAACCCGCACCAAAAACAGGAACCCATAACTCTGGTTGGATGCAGGATCCCGGTTACCCAGCTTCAAAAAACGAATCCAATTTTGCCGAATTAGAAGTCTATGTAAAGGATATAATCAAAACCTTTGCGGATGATGATCGTATACTGTTATGGGACTTATACAACGAACCAGGAAATAATAATAAAGGCAATGAATCATTAGCTTTACTAAAGAAGGTGTTTACCTGGGCCAAGGAAATTAACCCTTCCCAACCCGTATCTGTAGGATTATGGAGCTGGGGATTAAAAGATTTAAATGCTTACCAGGCACTGCATTCCGATATTATCACCTATCATGATTACGAAGGTCCGGAATGGCACCGTAGGGTAATCGAGCTTTTAAAGTCACATGGGCGGCCTATGATCTGTACCGAATATATGGCCAGAACAAGAAATAGCCGTTTTTCGAATACCCTGCCCATGCTAAAAGAAGAAAATGTTGGCGCAATTAACTGGGGTCTGGTTAATGGCAAGACCAATACCATATTTGCCTGGGATACCCCAATAGAACAAGGCGAACCTAACGAGTGGTTTCATGATGTGTTTAGAAAAGATGGTACTCCTTACCGTCAGGATGAAGTAGATTTAATTAAGAAATTGAATAAAGATTAGGTTTTTTTGCAGTATTATCAAGCCTTATCGACAGCCTAGTATTAATAAGCGTAAAAAATACGTTAAAAATATTAGTATTATTAAATTAATAATTTTAAATTGCCTAAAAGGATTTAGCTTTTATGGGTTGTAGTTTTTATTTTATAAATAAGTAATAAACGTTATTAAATAATGAGAAATGTTAAAAATACATTTTTAGCAACATTCTTGGTTTTACTGGCTTTGGCTTGTAAGGAGAAGCCTTCGGAAGATGAAAAGGGCGTAGCCGAAATTGCGGATCATCAAGAGAATTTCTACGGGTTGGAAAAGGAAAAGTTCGATACCATTATCGACGGAAAAGAAGTAAAACTGTATTGGATTAAAAATGATGATATAGCAGTTGCTTTTACCAATTATGGCGGGAGAATTGTTGGACTTTGGGTTCCGGATAAAACGGGTAAAATGACCGACGTTGTTGTTGGGATGAATAGCGTATCTGGTTTTGCCAATGCTACCGAACCTTATTTTGGAGCGACCATTGGCCGTGTAGGAAACCGTATTGCCAAAGGAAAGTTTACTTTAAACGGAACAGAATATTCGATTCCCAAAAATAATAACGGGAATACATTGCATGGAGGGAACAAAGGTTTTCAGTATGTCGTTTGGGAGGCTAAGCAGCCAGATGATAAAACCTTGGTATTCACTTATGATTCTCCGGATATGGAAGAGGGTTTTCCCGGTAATTTAGAGGTAAAGGTTACCTATTCGGTTATGGATGATCAAAGTATATTAATGGAATATGAAGCTACGACAGATAAAGCAACACCGGTGAATCTCACCAACCATGCCTTTTTCAATTTAAATGGGGAGGGTAGTGGCGCCATTCTGGATCATAAGGTACAGATCTTTGCTAATCAGTTTACCCCGGTAGATGCAGGTCTAATTCCTTCGGGGGAGTCGAAAGATGTAAAAGGTACTCCGTTTGATTTTACTCAAGCTCATACCATAGGCGAGCGAATTGAAACTGAAAACGATCAGCTTAAAAATGGCGGTGGGTATGATCATAACTTTGTATTGATCCAGGATAAAAATGCGGATCAACAAACCACTAAAAATAAAGGGATGAACCACGCTGCAACTTTTACCGGAGATCAATCGGGAATTGTTATGGATGTGTATACACAGGAACCCGGAGTGCAGTTTTATAGCGGCAACTTTATGCAAAGTAAAAACACTTTTAAATCTGGTGTAAAGGACGATTATAGAACAGCTTTTGCTTTAGAAACCCAGCATTTTCCAGATGCACCGAATCAGGAAAATTTCCCCTCGATTATTTTAGAGCCGGGAGATACCTACCATACCATATCCGAATATCATTTTTCCACCACAAATAATTAAACGAATCAAAATCCTAACGATGAAACAAAGATTTCTTTTTGCCTTAAGCCTCCTGGTTAGTGGTTTTATAACCGCTCAGCAACGACAGGCACCAGCCTATCCTTTAATTGCCCATGACCCTAATTTTAGTATCTGGTCTTTTGGAGATAAAATTAATGAATCAACTACCGTTCACTGGACTGGCAACGATCAAAGCCTGGTAGGTCTTATAAAAGTTGATGGTAAAACCTACCGTTTTTTAGGTAGCGAGGCCAGAAACTACGAAGAGGTAGTACCTGCTGCCAACAATAAATCATATACTGTAAAGATCAGCGAGTCCAATCCGGGATCAGGATGGGAGAAACCAGATTTTAATGACAAAAGCTGGAAATCTAAAAAAGCACCTTTTGGTGATAACGGTAAGTATAAAACAAAATGGTCTAGCGATGATCTTTGGTACCGAAGAGCATTCGATTTAAAATCAACCAAGTTTGATGAATTATATCTAAAACTTCATCATGACGATAATGTTGTGGTGTATCTAAACGGGGAACAAATTTTCAAGAAAGAAGGCTGGAATCACGAGTTTGATTACATAAAAATCGACAAAGCTGTTCAGCAAAAATTGAAGAAAAAGGGGAATGTTTTAGCTATTCATGTAAAAAATACTGCCGGGGGACGTTTCCTTGATGCCGGCTTGGTTGAAGTTAAGGAAACTAAAGCTAAGGTTTTAGTAGCAGAACAAACAGCTGTTGATCTTCGAGCCACTCAAACCGAGTATATGCTTAAAGCCGGCGGTGTAGATGTAGATCTTACTTTCACTTCACCTTTATTAATGGATAATCTTGATCTCATGGCGCGCCCGGTTTCTTACATTTCAGTAAAAACAAAACCTAATGATGGCAAATCGCATAAAGTTCAGGTGTATTTGGGAGCAGCGTCAGCGATCGCCGTAAACGAATCCAGTCAGGAAGTTACTTCAAAAAAGGGAAGTACGAAAGACTTGGATTTCTTAAAAGCCGGTACGGTAGAGCAGCCAATATTAGAGAAAAAAGGCGATAATTTAAGGATCGATTGGGGATATATGTACTTCGCAGTTCCTAAATCCGCAAATGCAAGTCAGTCAGTTACCGCAGCTTCAGAGGCTACTGCAAATTTTGCTTCAGGTAAGGTTATGAAAACAAAAGCTAAAGGCACCAATTTAATGCTGAATACTGTTTTTGCTGAAGAGACTATTTCCGGGGAAAAAGAATATATGGTCATGCTTGGGTACGATGATATTTACTCAATTAATTACTTCGGAAATAAACTACGACCATGGTGGAACATCGATGGTAAAAATACGATTGAAGCTGAATTGGAAAAAGCGTATACCGAATACGATGATGTTTTGGATGAGTGTGAAGATTTCAATGAAAAACTATATGAGGACGGTGTAAAAGCCGGAGGCGAAAAATATGCTGAAGTTTTAGAAATTGCCTATCGTCAGGCCATTGCCGCACATAAATTAACCAAAAGTCCAGATGGGGAAATCCTTTTTCTTTCTAAAGAAAATTTTAGTAATGGCTCGATAAATACTGTAGATGTTACGTATCCATCGGCGCCTTTATTTCTAATTTATAATCCAGATCTTTTAAAAGGGATGCTTAACGGAATTTTCTATTATTCTGAAAGTGGAAAATGGAAAAAACCATTTCCGGCACACGATTTAGGAACATATCCAATTGCCACCGGGCAAACGTATGGCGAAGATATGCCCGTAGAAGAATCTGGAAATATGGTAGTATTAACCGCGGCAATCGTAATGGCCGAAGATGATGCATCCTATGCTAAAAAACACTGGGAGAGCTTAACCGAGTGGACCAAGTATTTAACCGAAGCCGGTTTAGATCCCGCCAACCAGTTATCTACCGATGATTTTTCAGGTCACCTGGCACGTAACGCTAATCTAGCGGTAAAAGCAATTATGGGAGTAGGAAGTTATGGATATATGGCCGACAAATTAGGGGAGAAAACGGTTGCCCAAGAATATACCACTAAAGCCAGAAATATGGCTAAAGAATGGATGGAACTTGCTGATGCCGGTGATCATTATGCCTTAACTTATGATGATAAAAGTACCTGGAGCCAAAAGTATAATCTGGTTTGGGATAAAGTGATGAATCTGGAAATTTTCCCACAGGAAGTTTTTGATACCGAACTGGCTTATTACAAAAAAATGCAAAATGAATACGGACTTCCTTTAGATAACCGTGCAGATTATACAAAATCAGATTGGGTATACTGGACGGCAAGTTTGGGAAATGATACAAGCTTTAAATATTTTGGAGATCCCATGTACAAATTCGCTGTAGAAACTAAAAACCGGGTACCTATGAGTGACTGGCACTATACCAGTAGCGGTGATCAGAGAGGTTTCCAGGCACGTAGTGTTGTGGGAGGATATTATATCAAACTATTAAAAGATAAATGGGAATAGGCCTTTGCCTATCCCTTTTATCTTATCCGAAAATCATCCGACAATTTAACCACCACCATACAATGAGAGGCTATTTTAAAACTTTAGTAGTTGTTCTGGGAATAGCAGGCTTGATATCTTGTAAAAAAGATGAGCAAGCTGAATCTTCTTTTACTGCTGAAGTAGTAAATATTCCAGATACTACTAAAACCAATCAATTTTATAGGGGCAATCGTATGCCTTTACAATCCAGTGTTTTTATAAAACTTCCGGTGGGAGCGGTAAAACCTAAAGGCTGGTTAGCCGAGTGTCTATCCAGGCAGGCCGATGGTTTAAATGGTCACCTTGGTGAGATTAGTGCCTGGTTGCAAAAAGAAGATAATGCCTGGCTTTCCAAAGATGGCTCTGGCGCCTGGGGATGGGAAGAAGTCCCTTACTGGCTAAAAGGCTACGGCAATATGGCTTATATCATGGAAGATCAAAAAATGATCGAAGAAACCAAGTCCTGGATAGAAGCAGCACTTGCCAGTCAACGTGAAGATGGAAATTTTGGCCCTAAGCGTTTTGGCGAAGATGGTACTCAGGATTTCTGGTCGAACATGATCATGTTGTATTGTTTGCAATCCTACTATGAATATAGCCAGGATGAAAGAGTAATTGATTTAATGACGAACTATTTTAAATTTCAGCTGGAAATTCCAGATGAAAAATTTTTAAGCAAAAGTCATTACTGGCAACGTATTCGAGGCGGTGATAATTTATATAGTGTCATGTGGCTTTATAATCGTACCGGAGATAAATTCCTTTTAGAACTCGCAGAAAAAATTCATAGAAATACAGCAGATTGGGGAAAGCGAGACAATACTTTAGACGAAATAAATAACTGGAAAGAAACGCGAGAAGGTACAGAATGGCCAGACTGGTTTGGTGATCTTGTAGACTGGCATAATGTAAATGTAGCGCAGGCTTTTAGAGAACCGGCACAGTATTCACAATTAAGCCATGACAAAAAAGACCTCGAGGCTACTTATAAAGATTTTAAAATAATCCGTGATCATTTTGGGCAGGTTCCTGGCGGAATGTTTGGAGCCGATGAAAATGCCAGACCGGGTTACGATGATCCAAGACAGGGAATCGAAACCTGCGGTGTGGTAGAGCAAATGAACAGTAACGAACAGTTAATAAGAATTACCGGGGATACCTTTTGGGCAGATCATACCGAGGAAGTAGCATTTAATACTTTTCCGGCAACCATGATGCCCGATTTTAGATCATTACGCTATATCACGAGCCCCAATATGGTGGTAAATGACGATAAAAATCATCGCCCGGGGATTATGAATGATGGACCATTTTTAATGATGAATCCATTTAGTTCCCGTTGTTGCCAGCATAACCACGGGCAGGGCTGGCCGTATTTAATCGAAAATCTCTGGATGGCCACACCAGATAATGGTTTGGCTGCGGTAATTTATTCTCCAGGTACGGTAAAGGCAAAAGTTGCCGGTGGGGAAGAGGTCAGCATTACTTCAGAAACTAAATATCCATTTGAGGATCAGTTGCAGTTTAGTATACATACTTCTTCGCAAGAACATAAAGAATATCCATTGTATTTCAGAATTCCGGGCTGGTGTACAAAAGCTTCAGTTAAAGTGAATGGAGAAGAAATAGAAGCAACTCCTGAAGCCGGGAAGTACATTAAGCTAAACCGTGACTGGAAAGATGGAGACCAAATTACACTTGTTTTTCCGATGCAATTGAAAGTTCGCCGATGGGAAAAAAATCATAACAGCGCAAGCGTAGATTACGGACCATTGACCTTTAGCTTAAAAATCGATGAAAAATATATCGAAAAGCGAAGTGATGAAACCGCAATCTGGGATTCTAAATGGCAGGAAGGCGTAGATCAGGCAAAATGGCCCTCGTATGAGATTTACCCGGATTCTCCGTGGAATTACGCTTTGGTCTTAAACGAAAATCCTGAAGATTCTTTTGAGGTGATTAAAAAATCCTGGCCGGCAAATAATTTTCCGTTCACGGTAAATAATGCACCATTGGTTTTAAAAACCAAAGCAAAACAAATCCCAAACTGGACGATAGATCAATATGATTTGGCGGGAGAGCTTCAGGATAGTCCTGTAAAATCATCTGAAGTAATTGAAACCGTGGAACTGGTCCCAATGGGAGCTGCCAGGTTAAGAATTAGTGCTTTCCCGGTGATTGGAGAAGGTGAAAATGCTAAAAACTGGGAATAATTCTATAAAAAATATACATAGAAATTTTAGAATTTCAGCATAAAAAAATAAACAAGATAACATGAATTTACTGAAAAAATCGGCTGTATTTATACTTGCAGGCGTTCTTAGTGTAGGCTGTAAGGAAGAAAAAAAATCAACTGAAAATAACCAGAATAAACCAGAGGCGATCTTAACTACGCGTTGGACCAATAAAGTAGATCCGCAAAATGTTTTACCAGAATATCCAAGACCTATACAAAAGCGTGAAAACTGGGAAAATCTAAATGGGTATTGGGAAGTAAGTTTAGAAAAGACCGATAAAACTACTTTTTCTGAAGCTTTAGAAGATTCGATTTTGGTGCCTTTTGCGGTAGAATCTTATTTATCAGGGATTATGAAAACTTCAGATGATTTGGTGTATCGAAAGCTTGTCAGTATTCCAAAAGACTGGAAGGGAGATGAAATTATGCTGAATTTTGAAGGGGTAGATTATGAAACAGAAGTGTATGTAAATGGTGAGAAAGTTGGCGATCACAAAGGCGCTTTCGATCATTTTACTTTTAATATCACCCCATACTTAAAAGAAGGGAAAGAACAGGAAGTAGTCGTGAAAGTTCACGATACGTCTAACGATGGTTTGCAACCGGTAGGGAAACAGGTAAGAGAGCCAGAAGGTATTTTTTATACTTCTACAACCGGAATTTGGCAAAGTGTATGGATGGAACCCTTAAACAGAAACCATATCGAAAACTTCAAAATCCGTCCAGATATCGATAAAGGTGAAGTAAGTTTTACTGCAGAAGATAAGGTAGAAGGGATGATTAAACTGAGCCTTATGGATGGAGCTTCTGAAGTGGCAACCGCTGAAGGGAGTGCTGGAGATGCGATTACTTTAAAAGTAAAAGACGCTAAACTATGGAGTCCTGAGCATCCATTTTTATACGATCTGAAGGTACAACTGGTAAACGGCGAAGAAACCACCGATAGTTTTGAAAGCTATGTAGCCATGCGAAAAATTAGTTTAGGTAAAGAAAAAGATAAAACGAAGATATTCCTGAATAACAAGCCTTATTTTCAGGTAGGCGTACTCGACCAGGGATACTGGCCTGATGGTTTAATGACGCCGCCCACTGAAGATGCGTATGTCTGGGATATTGAAACTTTTAAAAAAATGGGCTTTAATTTACTTAGAAAGCATGCCAAAACCGAAAGCCAGAGATGGTATTACCTGTGTGATAAAATGGGAATGCTGGTTTGGCAGGATATGCCGCAGGCCTATCCTCATCCAGACTTTCTGGAACGCTTAACAGAATCGGATAAAGATCAGTTTGAGGCAGAATTTCAAAATATGATCAATGATCTTTACAATTATCCAAGTATCGTAATGTGGGTAGTTTTTAACGAAGGCTGGGGCCAGTATGATACCGAACGTTTAACCAATTGGGTAGAAGGTTTAGATGAAACAAGGCTGGTAAGTAATGCCAGTGGTTGGACAGATCATAATGTAGGTGATATTATAGATATGCACAGCTATCCCGGCCCGGATGTCTATCCAGTTGAAGACGATAGAGCGACTGTTCTTGGTGAATTTGGAGGGCTTGGATTGCCGTTAAAAGGTCACCTTTGGCAAGAATCTAACTGGGGCTATCGTAATATGGCCGATTCTTTAGAATTCAGAAAATCCTATACCGAGCTTTGGGATAAAGTTTGGGAAATGAAAGAAGATAAAGATGCCAGTGCGGTAGTCTATACGCAGGTTTCGGATGTAGAGGGAGAGGTCAACGGACTGGTAACTTATGATCGAGAAGTGATTAAAATCCCGGTAGATTATTTGCATGATATTCATACCGATAAAATGATCTCTCCGGTAAGTATACAGGCAGCACATAGTCTTTTTGTAGACCATTTAGAAGTAAGTCTTACTTCTAGAAAAGACGAAGCGATCTATTATACATTAGACGGAAGCGAGCCCAACTCATCTTCTAAAAAATATACCGGTCCCTTTACAATTTCCGCATCTTCACAGGTAAAAGCCAGGGCTATAGACGATGATAAAGAAAGTTATGTCACCAGCGAGAAATTTGAAAAAGTAGATCATTATCAAGAAGCTTCAAAAGCTCTTTCAGCTACGATGAAAGCTGGTCTTAACTATTCGCTTTACGAAGGGGAATGGCAAAAATTACCTGATTTTTCTTCGGAAGAAGTAGTGGCTTCCGGAAAAACAAAATCTTTGAAAATTTCAGCATTAAGAAAAAGAGAAAACTTCTATGCGTTAACATTTGAAGGATTTGTGAAAGTTGCTAAGCAGGGCATTTATGGTTTTCGTTTAAGTGGAGACGATGGTGTACGATTACGTATTGATGGGAAAGTGGTTATAGATCATGATGGTATTCATGGAATGGAACTTAAAAAAGCTGAAATTCCGTTAGCTGCAGGTTATCATACTATGGCATTAGAATATTTTCAGGGAGAAGGAGGTTCAGGTTTAAACCTTGAAGTGATCGATCCAGATGGCAATACACTAAAAACTGAAGATATTTTTGTTCACGAATAAAGCATTGCAACGAATACTTTTAAGTACTCATGAGAGGGAAACTATATAAAAAATAAAAAGATATTTTATCGAATACTGGAGTTGTAACCCAGTTAGTACCGTGTAATCTACATTACAGTTAGTTTTTTTGTTGATGCCTGTACCCGGTTGGTTTTAGATAAGAGTAAATTCCGGGTGCAGCGTTTTTAGGAGAGATGGCATCAAATTAATTTTTGATGCCATTTTACTTGATAATCAAGGTTTTTTTAAAAGCTAAGGATGAAATATTCAGATCAAAAAATATAAAATGATAAACCGCTTTTGGTTGTTTTTAAGCTTTGTTTTTTCACTGCAATTATATGCCCAAAATTCACAAATTCTTTTGGCAGATCCAACGATATTCGAAGAAAACGGTACCTATTATTTATACGGGACAAAAGAAGATCATAGCATTCCCGGAGAAGGTTTTCTAGTGTATACTTCTAAAAACCTGAAAACCTGGGAAGGTCCTTTAGGGAAGACTGATGGCTATGCGTTAAAAAAAGGAGATGCATTTGGCACCAGGGGTTTTTGGGCTCCACAAGTCTTTAAGCAAAATGGACATTATTATATGGCGTATACTGCTAACGAAAATATTGCCATAGCATCAGCCAATAGCCCTTTAGGCCCGTTTAAAAACAAAGGAAAAGCTTTAGAAGCTACGGTAAAGCAGATCGATCCTTTTGTGTTTTTTGATGATGGAAAAGTATATCTATATCATGTAAGATTAACTGCTGGGAACAGAATTTTTGTTGCTGAAATGACCGAAGACCTTAGCGCGATAAAGCCTGAAACTTTAAAAGAATGTATTGCAGCTAAAGAAACCTGGGAAAATACCACGAATGCCGAATGGCCGGTAAGCGAAGGACCAACAGTTTTTAGAAATGCAGAGACCTATATCATGCTATACTCGGTGAACGATTTTAGAAACCCGGATTATTCAGTTGGTGTTGCTACGGCTAAAAGTCCTTTTGGACCCTGGAAAAAATCAGCCTCAAATCCGTTAATATCAACAGCAGATATAGGGAGGAATGGCCCGGGCCATGGTGATTTGTTCAAAAATAGAAATACATTGTATTATGTACTTCATACGCATTTTTCTGAGGAAAAGGTGAGCCCGCGTAAAACAGCAATTGTTAAACTGAAATTCGATAAAAAGAAGAATGTTTTTAAGTTAAAGTCACATTCCTTTCAGGATCTAAAAAAGTAGAATTTAGTGCTTAAAAAGCAAAAAGATATTGTATAAAGTGTTTAAAACCTTATTCTGAATTCATTCAAGGATTTTAGCACGTAGATTTAAATAAAGTTATTTTTCCCCGAATCAATTTCAATAGCTATTGGAACTGGAAGACGAGAGCTCATTATGATTTATTATATTATGTAAAAGTGAAAAATCCGTTAGTTTTGCTGACGGATTTTTTATAGCACTGCCAAAGGATTTGATACTCAAGGCATACTTTCAAATGCTAAATTTTTCATTTTATACCCTTTGGGCGTTGTGGATTTCCGGATATTTATCTCATACGATATCAACTAGTTTTTCGAATACTCTTGCTACCATTTCAGCACCGGGATCAGGGATACCCTCAAGGCTAGATTCAGATAAATAAGAACTACGCCCTGCACTGGTATTGGTGATTTTTGCGGTTTTATCAGCTCCTTTTCTGGCAGCTTCTGCCGCCTCTTTAATAGATTTTTTTTCACTTAACCCTTCAAAAGCGGGTTGCATGGCATCAATCATGGTTCGGTCTCCCTGCTCAGCACCCCCGTAGGATTTCATTTTTTCTAATCCGCTTAACAAAGCTCTTCCCACATTGTCATTTTCTTCAAGGCTACTACCGGCTTTGGTAAATAGCATCGATAACAGCACACCACTGGACCCACCGGTTTCTCTTGCCAGAACACGACCAATAGTGGTAAATAATTGAGGTAATGAAGCATAGGGTAATTTATCGGAAACCTTTTTAAATTTTTTACCGGCGGCGGCAAAAGTGGAGCCTGCATCACCATCACCTACTTTCTCGTCCAGATCGTTCATCTCTTTTTCCATTTCGATGAGGTAATCAGCGATGTTTTCTACAATTTTTTGATGTTTTTTATTTTCAGAAGGCTCAAATTGCATGGTTTTAGGTAGTTCCGGACTTTTAATACTGCTCGGTTTTCCATAAGCTCTAATTCGCCATTCGGGAGTATCGGTTTTTTCTAAGAGCGCTTTTTCGATTTCTTCATCTAATTTTAATAGCGTTATCGAGAAACCATTCATATTTAAAGAAGTGGTCATGGCAGTAGGACCCACCAGGTATTTTACTCTGCCGGAAATATCGGTTTTATCAAAGCTATGAACCAGTAAATTCATTTCGAGCGGGGTAACACTTCCCAAATTATTAAAAAGCAAAACATAGTCTTGTTTTTCATCAGGAAGGTATTCTTTCAGTTTATCGACAGCCTTTTTTACGAGGGCATCAGCCTCATCCATCTTAATGACATCCACGCCAGGCTCCCCGTGAATACCCAAACCTAATTCAGCTTCAGATTTATCTAATCTCGATTCTTCAGGATTATTGAATTTTTGCCCTTCAGAAAGTGAAAGTCCTATAGAAATAGCACTCTCTGCTACTTTTTTTGCAGCTTTGGTCACTTCATCTAAAGATTTTCCTTCTTCGGCTAGTTGTCCCGCTACTTTATGAACCAACAAAGTGCCGGCAAGACCGCGTTGTTGTGTATCTTCTCCTAAAGCAATATCATCACCAACAATAACGGTTTCCACTTTATGGCCAAGCGCTCTGGCCTGTTCAGCTGCCAGTCCAAAGTTTAATCGGTCTCCGGTATAATTTTTTATAACTAGCAAACATCCCTTTTCACCACTTACCGCGAGAATGGCAGCTAGTACAGCATCTACAGATGGGGATGCAAAAATATCCCCGCAAACGGCAGCAGTAAGCATTCCTTTAGCAACAAAACCGGCGTGCATAGGTTCATGACCAGAACCACCACCAGAAATAATGGCAACTTTAGAGGTATCAATTTCTTTTCGGGTAACTACCCTAACTTCAGGGAAAGTATCCAGTTTGGTAAGTTTAGGATCGGTAAGTAAACCTTCTATAGATTCGTTTACAACGTTTTCGGGTTTATTTATAAAAAATTTCATAGTTGATGTTTTCTTTTAAAGGTAAAGAAATTAATGGGCGTGGCCTCAGAATATGATTTGTACACCTAGGATTTTATAAAAATTTTGGGATTTTTAGGTGTGATGATTTTTAATACAAACGATTTGTTTTTACAAAGTCCGTTTATTGCAATGGTATTGCATAAGAAGCGATTTATATTTGTAAAGTGAAAATTATAGGAATCATATTATCTGTACTTTTTTTATCACTTAGCTTTATGCCTTGTGCCGATGCGACTACCAATTTTGAAGATGATGATCTTATTGTAGAGCAGCATAACAATCATGAGGCTTCAGTAGATTTATGTTCTCCTTTTTGCCAGTGCCACTGCTGCCATAATCATATTATGGTTAATAATGATCCGGTTTTTGAGCAGGCGATGGCCATGACTATAAATGCTGCTTTTATTTATCTGAATAAAGAAACTTCACAGTTTACCACAAAATATATCCCACCCCCACAAGCTTAATTTAGATTCATGGATTTATATATCCATCTTTTGAAGATTCTAAGCTTAAAATTTAAGAGTTAAGATTCTTCCCATTTATTATATCTAAATTTTAAAATATATCATCTGATGATTAATAAGATCATTGACTTCTCTGTCAATAATAAATTTATCGTCGGGTTGCTAACGCTGGTCCTTATTGCCGGCGGTTTGTGGAGTATGCAGGAAGTTCCTGTAGATGCTCAGCCCGATATCACCAATAATCAAATACAGGTAATTACCCAGGCACCAAGTTTAGGGGTCGAAGATATCGAACAGTTTGTGACTTATCCGGTAGAAGTGGCTATGGGGAATCTTCCGGAGGTAACAGAAATTCGGTCGGTTTCCCGATTCGGACTTTCAGTGGTAACTATTGTTTTTAATGATGATGCAGGTACGTATTTACCACGACAGCTGGTTGCCGAGCAACTTTCTAAAGTAAAAAAAGAAATACCTGAAGGATTTGGAGAGCCATTTATGGGACCCATTTCTACTGGCTTGGGTGAAATTTATCAATATATTTTGGAAGTTGATCCCGCATTTAAAGCTGAATATTCAGTTACCCGTTTACGTAGTATTCAGGATTGGATTGTAAAACGCCAGTTTGCCATGGTGCCAGGTGTTGTAGAGGTGAATAGTATTGGGGGGAAAATAAAGCAATACGAGGTAGCTGTAGATCCCGATCATTTACGATCGATGGATGTTACGATTTCTGAAGTTTTTAATGCACTGACGTCGAATAATCAAAATACTGGGGGAGCCTATATCGAGAAAAATCACCGTGCCAATTTTATTAGAGGAGAAGGCCTGGTCACCTCGATAAATGATATCGAGAATATCATTATCAAAAATGAAAAATTCCCAATAACCATTGGTGATGTTGCCAAGGTGCAAATGGGTAATGCCATTAGGTATGGCGCACTTACTAAAAACGGGAAAGGCGAAGCCATTGGCGGAAGCATTTTGATGCTGAAAGGAGCAAATTCTAACGAAGTTGTTGAGAATGTAAAAAAACGTATTTCACAAATCGAAAAATCCTTATCCGAAGGGGTTCATATTAAACCTTTTTTAGACCGGAGTGAATTAATAGCGAATACTACTGCTACCGTAAAAAATAATTTACTGGAAGGAGGCCTTATTGTGATTTTTGTTTTAGTGGTACTGCTCGGGAATTTTAGGGGAGGTCTTATTGTGGCTTCTACTATTCCGCTTTCCCTGTTTTTCGCGTTTATCCTAATGAATATTTTTGATGTTTGGGCCAATTTGATGAGCCTTGGAGCTATCGATTTTGGAATTATTGTAGATGGTGCGGTGATCATCGTAGAAAGTACCGTCTTTGTCTTTAGCCAAAAAGCTTTAAAACAAAAACTCGATCAAAGCCAGAAAAATAAGCTGGTGAGCAAATCATCTAAAAAAATGATGAATGCTGCTTTCTTTGGTCAGGCCATTATTTTAATTGTTTTTCTACCCATTTTGGCTTTAGAAGGAGTGGAAGGGAAAATGTTTAAACCCATGGCGCTTACCTTCATCTTTGCCATGTTGGGGGCCATGATCCTTTGTCTTACTTATGTGCCTATGATCTCTGCACTTTTTCTTAAAAATAAAAAGTCTGATAAAAAAGGATGGGGTGATCGATTAGTACTGTGGCTCCAGGAAAAATATGAGCCTTTACTTAAAAAAGCACTAAAAGGATCGAAAATGATTGTAGCCTGTGCACTGTTATTACTGGTTTTTGCGGGTTATCTTTTTAGCCGAATGGGCGGCGAGTTTATTCCGCAGCTAGATGAAGGTGACCTTGCTTTTCATGTGATCTTAAAACCTGGAAGCTCCCTTAATGAAGGAATTGCTACTTCAACAAAAATCGAAAATTTACTGCTCAATAATTTTCCTGAAGTAAAGCAGGTAGTAACGCGGTTTGGAGTTTCTGAAGTGCCAACAGATCCTATGCCAATGGATATAGGCGATAGTTTTGTGATCTTAAAACCAAAATCTGAATGGGCATCTGCCGATAATAAAGATGAACTTATCAAAAAAATGAAGCATACGATAAGTGAAATTCCCGGTGTAAGCTACGAATTTACCCAGCCTGTAGAAATGCGTTTTAATGAATTGCTTACCGGAATTAGGGAAGATATTGCCGTAAAACTTTATGGTGAAGATTTAGATGTTCTCGCAGCAAAGGCTCAGGAAATGGGTGGTATCATTGCCGGGATAGATGGCGTTGCCGATATGAAAGTAGAGGCGACTGCCGGGTTACCGCAAATTAATATAGATTATGATCGTGCTCGAATGGCTCGCTATGGAATAAACATTGAAAAAGTAAATAAAATGATAAAAACGGCTTTTGCAGGGGCTAAAGCGGGAGTTGTTTTTGAGGGAGAGCGAAAATTTGATTTGGTCCTTCGGTTGGACGAGGAAAACCGCAGGGAGTTATCAGATATTGAAGCATTGTATATTAATTTACCGGATGGCAGCAGTGTTCCTTTAGAGGAATTAGCCAATATCAGTTATCAGCCGGGGCCTATGCAAATTAGTCGGGATAACACCAATCGAAGAACCTATGTGGGGATTAATATCAGAGACCGTGATGTAAAATCTGTTGTTCATGACATTCAGCAAGAATTAGAGACAAATTTTGATCTTCCACCAGGATATTTTATACGGTATGGCGGTGCTTTCGAGAATTTAGAGCGAGCAAGCCAGCGATTGCAAATAGTAGTGCCCATTGCCTTGTTACTTATTTTTATTCTTATCTACTTTGCTTTAAAGTCATTTAGGCAAACTCTAATGATTTATATGGCGATACCACTGGCCGCCATTGGAGGGATTATCTCATTGTGGTTACGCGGAATGCCATTTAGTATATCGGCAGGCGTTGGTTTTATTGTGCTTTTTGGTGTGGCCGTTTTAAACGGACTCGTTTTAATTGGTAGTTTAAATGAATTAAAAGCGGAGAGAAAAACAGCCAATTTACAGCAACGAATTTTACTGGGAACAAAACGAAGGATTCGGCCAATTTTACTAACTGCCCTTACCGATGTTCTTGGTTTTTTACCCATGGCTTTTTCCAGTTCTGCAGGAGCCGAAGTACAACGCCCGTTAGCTACGGTGGTGATTGGAGGTTTAATAACTTCTACGTTATTGACCCTATTTGTTCTACCTGTTTTGTATAAGTGGATAGAAGAAGGTGTTTTTAATTTGAGCATCAAAAAGGACCAAATTGCTGCTGCAGGACTGCTTTTAGCTATTTTAATTCCTAATTTTTCCAATGCTCAGCAAAATGAAGTACTTCCTGAAATAAATATGCAGGAAGCCGTAGAACTAGGGCTTCAAAATTATCCGCTATTAAAAAATAAGTACTTACAAATAGACAGGCAGGAAGCTTTAAAAAAGAATGCCTGGGAGTTTGGTAAAACCAGCATTTTTACCGGAGGCGAAGAGCTTAAAAATGGGAATGGAATTTATACCAGGATAGGCGTTAATCAACAAAATATTGATGTTTTCGGAATTGCTTCGGCCTTAAAACTTCAAAAGGAAAAATTAAAATTAGCTGAAAATGAACTGAATTTATCCAAAATTGAAGTGGCCAGGCAAATTCGGAAATTATGGACTAAAACCTATGCTGCAAAAAGAAGGTTTCTGCTGTATAGAGAGTTAGACTCTATGTACGGAAAATTTAATGAAGCGGTAGAGCTGCGTTATGAAGTGGAAGCCATTTCCAGATTAGAGAAATTAAACGCCCAAAATAAGGGGAATCAAATTCGAATCAAGACACAACAGTTTAAAGCAGCTTATGTTAATGCTTTAAGCGAGCTCAACTTATGGCTGGGTACTAAGGATCATAAAACTGTTGCTTTGACAATACGGCTGCTACCCTTTCAGTATTCCGAAGAGAATAGCGCTGACAACCATCCGATATTAAGGGCCGCAAAACAGGAAACAGAAGTTGCTTCAGCAAACCTGCAAAAACAAAAAGCAGCATTTTTACCAAAGTTGAATTTGCAATACGCCAAACAAGAAGTACAGGGGGTGGATGGTTTCTATACCTATCAGGCAGGGATTTCTATTCCGTTTTTAAGTGGTAAAAGTTATGGTGATGCAAGAGCTGCAAAGATTGAAACCCAAATTGTAAATCGAAAGGCAAATTTTAAAAAGCAGCAATTTTTAGTACAGCAACAACAAGCAGAGCAAAATTACGAAAGCTGGAAGGATAATTGGCAGTATTATCAGGAAGCAGCTTTAAAGGTGGCCAAAGAACAGCGAAAAGGAGCATTGCTGGCTTATAAAGAAGGAGCTTTGGATTATGTAGCTTTTATTCAAAACCTAGAAGAAGCTTTGCGAACCGAGCTGGATGCGATTGAAGCTGCGAAATCATATTTACTGGCTTATGCCGACATGAAATTTTACCTGGGGAATGATATTTAAAAATCAGAAATTATAAAATACAATGAAATTAAATACAATTTTAAGTTTGCTGTTTTTTGGCATTTTAGCAGCTTGCGGAAATACAACATCCAAAGATAATGTTGAGTATAAAGCAGAAACTGAAATTAACGAGGAATCTGAAGAAAATCCACATGCTTTAAACGTCGTTGAAATTAGTACATCTCAATTTGATGCTTTAAATATTAAATTGGGTACGGTTAAAAAGAGGAATATGGCTGGGACGCTCACTGCTAATGGGCAATTAGAGGTGCCGCCACAAAACGAAGCATCGGTTACTACCGTTTATGGCGCAACTATTAAAAGTATCAATGTTATTGAGGGGCAGCAGGTGAAAAAAGGACAGGTGCTGGCATATATTTCGCATCCTGATATTGTGGCAATTCAAACAAAATTTTTAAATGCTTTTAATCAATTTCAGCTTAAGGAAAAAGAATATGAGCGCCAGAAAAAGCTTTATGATGCCGGAGTGGCTTCAGGAGAAAATTTTCAGGTTACTGCAACCGAATTTCAGAATGCAAAAGAGACGATGAACGGATTAAAAGCACAGTTACATTTATTGAATATTAATGCGGCTCGAGTAACGCAGGGAAAATTAGCGCAAAAAATCCCTATTTTGAGTCCGATTACCGGTGCGGTAGAAAAAGTGAAAGTGAAAACCGGACAATATGTTTCTGCCCAAACAGAACTTTTTGAAATATTAAATGTAGAAGATGTTCATGCCGATTTAATGGTTTTTGAAAAAGACATTGAAAATGTAGCAATAGGACAACAGGTACGATTGACTTTAAAGTCGAGGCCAGGTTTAGAAATGATGGCAAACATTATATCTGTAGGACGGGTGTTTGAAGAAAATCCGAAAGCAGTGCATATTCATGCTGAAATTGAAAACAAACCCAAAAATTTAATCCCGGGGATGTACCTTACCGGAAAAATCATTACCACCAATCATCTAATTGAGGCTATTCCAACTGAAGCTATTTTTACTGAAAATAACCGGGATTTTATTTTTAAGGCGGAAGAAAATAACGGTAAGTGGTATTTTACGCCTATAGAAGTGAAAACGGGAATAAAGGATAACAACTGGATAACTATTACCTTTATGAATCCAAAAGATAAAAACGTAAAATTTGCTTTAAATAATGCATATTATTTACAGGCAGAAATGAATAAAGGAGAAGGTGGCCATTCACACTAATAATGCTATGAAAGAAATTGAAACTATTTTAAAAGCAAAGGGAATTCGGCCTACTGCCGTACGGCTACTGGTTTATAAATTTATGGCAAAAGAATCTTTGGCGATGAGTTTAAATGATATAGAAGCTGCTTTTGGCCAGACAGAGCGCACTACGCTCTTTAGAAGTTTAAAGTTATTTGAAGAGAAAGGATTGGTACATAAAATCGAGGATGGTAGCGGTATTGCAAAATTTGCTTTAGAAACAGCGGGTGAAAACGGGGCGAACGATAAATTACATCTGCATTTTCATTGCTCTAAATGTGGAGAAACACAGTGTTTAACAGATCAAACCATTCCTAATATTAGCCTTCCAAAAGGTTTTAAAGCTACTGATGCTAATCTTGTTGTTAAAGGATTATGTGATAAGTGTTATCAATAGTTATTGATAAAACCTTCTTAATTTAAGATAATCGGTTTAAACTAATTAATTATTTAAGAGTCAAAGGTTTGTAGGAACTTAATAACAGTTTACATCATGAAAAAAGTAATTTTAGGTTTATTATTGCTCGTGGGAACACAAATGTTTGCTCAGGGGAGAATGTCTGAAGCCTCTTTAAAGAAAATGCAGGATGAAGAAATGGCTGCGCTTAGCCTTACTGAACAACAAATGCCGCAGTACAAAGTGATCAATACCACTTTTATGGAGGGTTTAAAAGAGTTGCGTGAGGCCGATGGTGACCGATCAGAGAAGTTTGCTGAGATGCGTAAACTTTCTGAAAAGCGTAATGAAGATTTAAGAGAATTACTTTCAGAAGAACAATTCGCAAAGTTTGAAAAATTACAGGAAGAGCGTCGCAAGAAAATGATAGGACGTGCACGTGAAAGAAGAAAGAATAATTAGTATGCTAAAAGCCCTCTAAAATAGAGGGCTTTTACTTTTACAAAAGACTATAAAAATTATTATTCGGTGTACTTTTTATCTAAAAACAGGAATCGATTATCATCTTTGGCATTCTCAGCTTTAGATTCGGTATCCAGAATCATGACGGGAGGTGTTTTATCACTGGACTCAGCCTTTGGCCATTCCGGTAAATTTTTGGAATTTGGACTTCCTGTTTTAATAAAATTCGCTAAATATTCCTGAATAGTTTCGGAAACTTTGTAGTCTTCATCGGTCCAGGAATAATCTTCTATCCGGTCTAGATTACCCATAAAATATTCAATTTCTGCGGCATGAGGAGCACCAATGGCTTTTGGCGCTTCAGGTGTATTTTTATCTTTTTCCTGAGTCCCACCTGCAAGACCAGGTTGTTTGGACTGGTCTTTTAGTTTAGGTCTTAATTTGCTATATAAATAACGATAAACAGGAGTTTCAGAATTTTTGCGATGTAGGTCAAACCATTTCCAGGTACTATATACGATAAAACGGTCTGAGGCTAATTTGGTTGCTGAGTAGCGTACTTCTTCTTTATCAGTATGCGGGTAAAGATTCAATACTTCTTTGTAATCTTCAGGATAAATTTCTTTTACCTTTTTTATAAAATTTTCGGGGGTATTCTCTAAGCCTTGCATTAATGCCATCCCGGGAATTTCGGCAGAATTCCAGCCAACAAGTAAAGGAACCTGGGCCTGTTCTTTCGCTTCGAATATTTCAGGAAGTGATTTTGGTAAAAAGTAATTATCGATCACTGTGGGAAAACCATATCTTCCAGAGTTCTGGTAAAGCATAAAAATAGAATCGGTACTCATCGCTCTCAGCTCGGCCAGAGATTTAGCGCCAATTTTTTCTGCAAAATCAAGTCCGGTTTTTTCTGCTTCTTCTAAGGCAACCGGGGCAAGTGTAGGGTGTATAGCAGCACCACTTTCACCAATAGCGCCATGAATAAGATCTTTTGAGAGTGGCGATGCCATTTGAGCGCTTACCGAAATAGAGCCGGCAGATTCTCCCGCAATGGTTACTTTTTTAGGGTCACCTCCAAAAGCAGCAATATTATCGCGTACCCATTCCAGCGATTTTTGCTGATCTAATAATCCGTAATTTCCCGAGGCATGATATGAAGCTTCTTCGCTAAGTTCGGGATGGGCCATAAAACCAAAAATGTTTAATCTATAATTTACGGTAACTACAACCATTCCTTTTTTAGCCATGGTTTCTCCATCGTAGCGAGGTTCTGAGGCATCACCGGCTACAAATCCGCCACCATAAAAGTAAACCAGAACCGGAAGCTTTTCTTGGGTGGCTTCTTTAGGAGTCCATACGTTTAGGTATAAACAATCTTCGCTCATTCCGTTAGAACGGGATTTCATATCCCCAAAAACATTGGCCTGTACCGGTTTATGCTTAAACTCTTTAGTTGATAAGGTATCTTTCCAACTTTTTGTATCCTGTGGGGCCTTCCACCGTAAATCGCCCACCGGAGGCTGAGCAAAAGGGATTCCGAAATATTTTCTAACCGAATTTTCTTCGTTGAGGAAACCTTCAACTTCCCCATTTTCTGTAGAAACAATGAGATTATCCTTTTTAGAATCCTGGTTTTCGCTGGTATTTTTGCAGGACGTTAAAAGGCTTAATCCTGCAAATAAGAGTATGATTTTTTTCATTATAACAGATTATTTTAATAAATATACAATCATTGCTTAAAAAGTAATCATAAAAAAAGCCGGAAATTCCGGCTTTTTTTATGATTGATGTTTTGTAATTATCAAGTCTTATCCAGATTCGAATTGAACCGGGTTTATTAGAATTTTAAGTTTTAAACCACAATTTTCTTTTCCCCTTTAATTTCATGATAATTTTGACTTATATCATTTTGATCTTTTTTAGTTTTAAAAAGTTTATAGCCCAGATATCCTAAGCCTGCTACAGCACCAATACCCAGTCCTACCATACCGCTTTTAGCCACGATTCTTTTTCCTGCTTTTGCTGCAAGATAACCTACGGCCCATTTTCCGGTTTTTTTCAATTGGTTTTCCATAGAATTTATAGTTTTTGTTTTAATTTAATTGTTTTTTAAGCTTGAGGCTTGTTTGCCCAGAGTTACTTTTTTAAGATTTACCTGTTGGTTTTATAAGGAGCTCGTTTACGTTTACACTATCGGGCTGGGATAGGGCATATAATACGGCATCGGCAATATTTTTAGCTTCCAGTTTAGGTTCAGAAGCATCGTTATAATTTTTGTCGTTTAGTAATTCTTCGTCTGTAATATTATTTCTTAAAGCGGTGTCTACTGTGCCAGGTTCGATACAGGTAACCCTAATATTATAGTCTGGAGAAAGTTCCATGCGCATTGCCTTCGATAAAGTAATGATGGCAGATTTTGAAGCACCGTAAATCGCACCGCCTTGATATACCTCTTTACCATCTACTGAAGAAATATTTATAATATGACCACCTTCATTTTTCTTCATATAAGGTAAAGCGCCATGTATACAGCGAAGGGTTCCTTTTACATTTACCTCGATGGTTTGAAGCCATTCATCCAGATGGCGGTTTTTTAAATAGGTTAGTGGCATTACCCCGGCTGAATTTACCAGAATATCTATAGTTTTAAATTTTGCAATTGCTTTTTTAAAGCCTTTGGCAACACTCTCGGTCTGGCTTACGTCCATTTCTATAACCATACTTTCTGACACTAAATGCTGCTTAATTTCTTTAAGTTTTTCTATGTTTCTGCTGGCTAAAACTATTTTACATCCTTCTTCAGATAATTTAATTGCAATTGCTTTGCCTATGCCACTACTTGCTCCTGTAATAAAAGCGACTTTGTCTTTTACTATCATATAATCTTCCAATTCATTTAAATCGATTTACACTTCTTTTATCCAATATGAATGACGCAATTTTTTTATCGAATCTCAGGTAAAACAATCTTAATCTTTTAATAAATCTAAGTTAAACATTATAGGAAGGTGTTGGTTAACTATCTGTTTTTTAGTCTTTTATTGTTTGTTGGTGGTTTTTGTGTAATTTTTTGTAAAACTATAATTAGCATATTTGCGTAAATATTGGGAGAACATAAATTCGATTAATTATGAAAAATTTTATTAAACCAATTTTTATGTTAGTAGCAGGAACGATGATATTTTCCTGTAGTGATGATGACGGAATGGGTGAAAATCCAGTGCGGCCTTCAAGTACGGCACATCTTTATGCTACAAGCCATAATGGTTCTGTAACCCGTTATGATATTAATACCTCTGAAACTACTACTTACCAAACCTCATCAGACGATGCAGAGGGAATTTATTATGATGGTGACGATGATTCTTTTACCATAGTTTCTCGCTCTTCAACTAGTTTAGAAAGTTATATAGGGATTGATAAATTGGAAACCGGCGTAGATCTGAATATTGATATTGATCTATCAAGTTCTTCCGATCTGAAAAGTCCGCGTGATATTGCTGTAAACGGGAATATTTATGTTGTGGCCGATAATGCAGATGTAGATGGAGACGATACGACTGCGGACGGGAGATTCTTTATTTATACTAAAACATCTTCTGGCTTTCAATTAAGAAATGTGGTAACGGTAGATTTTAAAGTTTGGGGAATCGAATTTATAGGTGACGATTTGTATGCCGTGGTAGATACGACTAATAAACTGGCGGTTTTTACCAACTTTTCTTCGGCTTATATGACCAATATGAATGTTTCAGCAACAAAAACTGTAGAAGTTGAAGGCATTGTAAGAACACACGGTTTAGATTATGATGGCGGAACTATGGTAATGACCGATATTGGCGATGCTGCCTCAGATTCTGATGGTGCTTTTCATGTGATTACAAATTTTGACAGCAAGTTTAATGCAACGATGGATGGCGGAATGATTTCTATCGATGATCAAATGCGAGTAAGTGGCGGAAATACCAATCTTGGAAATCCAGTAAATCTTGCTTACGATGCGAACTATGATGCGGTATTTATTGCTGAAGTGGCTAATGGTGGAGGTAGAGTCCTTGCTTTTTCTGAGGTAAGCACCTCAAGTGGAAACAGGTCGCCACAAATTAATAATAGTTTATCTGGCGCTTCAGCCGTTTATTTTTATACAGAATAATAGTACTTTTTTGTCCCAAATCATGAGGCTGTCTTAAAATTATTTTTTGGACAGCCTCATTTATATATTAAGACTTACAGGTTTTTTATTCTCGTCGATGGCCACAAAGGTAAATTCTCCCTTTACTGCCTGTTCCCTTTGATCAGAGTACATCTCTTCAATATAAATTTCTACACTTACTTTTAAGCTGGAATTACCTACATTGGTTACTGTTCCTATTAATTCTACAAATGTTCCTGCGGGAATTGGCTTTTTAAAATCTATACGATCGCTACTAACGGTTACCATACGCTGCCTACTGAATCTTGTTGCGGTAATAAAAGCCACCTCGTCCATCATTTGCATGGCGGTGCCCCCAAAAAGAGTATCGTAGTGATTGGTTGTATTCGGAAAAACCGCTTTAAAAAGACTGGTGGTTGATTTTGCTATTCGTTCTTCAATATTCATAAATTTCTTTTTCCAGCGCCAGAAAGTGTGTGATTTGTTGCTCGATATTTTTAATGGGGTAAATATCGATTTTACATAAATATTCCTCTCCGTTTTTACGATAGTTGGCTAAAACTTCAGAGAAGTTAGTACCTGAAGTCACCAGATTTTTAATGTTTTTTTTCGTTATGGCAGAAGTGTTTTTACCCTGTAAGAAATTAGGTTTTTTCCCTTTGGCAAAATTAGCAGGATATCCTGTCATACTGCTAAAACCCTTGTTTGTCCAAACTATGGTCTGGTCTTTTTGAGTAAGAATTAACGCTTCATAATCCTTTTCCAGCATAAAATTTAAAGGAGTATTCCAATTAAATTTTTCGGCAAAACTCTGTAATGATTTCATTTCAGTTTTACGTCTTGCCTGTTCTTTTATTTTATCTGAGTAATCAGCAAAAATATCCATACTACTCAACGGATGCAATTGCTGTACCTGCAGATTGCTTAAAAGCTCTGAAGATTCATTTAAAAAAAGGTCTAGTGAAGACAGGTTATAATCTTTTTCTGGAGCCATGATGATTAATATTTCTTTTTAGAAATTCGGTTACCTGTTATCGGACGTTGCCGGCTGCTTTTAAAACGTCCAGTTTCAAAATTCCTAAGTTTTTGGTGTTTTGTTTTTCTACCCTGCACTCTTGCACGCCATTTTTTCCAGTTTTTAGGGTGCATTTGCTCCTGCATAAATTTAATGACATCTTTCTCGGTAAGACCAAATTGATATTCTATAGCCTCAAAAGTCGTACGATCTTCCCAGGCCATAGCAATGATTCTATCGATCTGTCTTTCAGATAGATTAAATTTTTCAGCAATTTTCATTATTCAACTTTTGTTTAAAGATAATCCGATAAAGTTGAACGCAAAAATAATTATAATTAATTTAAAATGCAGGAAGTGTTTTTGATCACTTTATAACCACAGGTATATACTTCAGGAATGGCAGTAATGGAATGTTTGGGAACTTTTGACTTTTTCAATTTCAGAAATTTTGCTTTAAAACTTCTACAATCCAGTTTTTTATCACTTAACAATTTTCCCTTTTTGTTTTTTTGATACTTAAGATGATTTGCAAAAACAAAATTAGCTACGCGGTATTCAACGAGGGTTTCATTAAAAGCATCATTTTTCATCATTACTGAGATTAGAAAGAATATACTGTAATTTAATGAATTATTATTTTTGTGGTCATTACTTTAACATATTTTATTTTTTAACGCCTTTAATTATTTATAATATAATTAATTGTTTTCTATTTCTATTTTCTCGGCGATAAGATAATCAACGATTTCAGTATTGATTTCGGCACCTAATAAAATGATGAAACAGGTGATATATAACCAAAGCAAAAGCACAACAACTGCTGAGATAGAACCATATACTTCGCCATAATTACCAAAGTTGCTTACGTAAAAAGAGAATCCGTAAGAGGCAGCCAACCAGACAATAGTAGAAAATAAGGCACCGGGGATTACCCATCTTGTTGTAGGTTTTGGCCTGGCCGGTGCAAATTTATATACTAAGCATAAAAAAATACTTACCAAAAAAGCCAATAACAGCCAGCGCGACCAGCTTATTAAATCTTCTAATTTTGCAGGCAATCCTATTTTATGCACCAATGCCGGAAATCCTACGATTAAAATCATACTTAAAATAAGCATGATAAGCCCGCCTATCGTAAATACTGATGCCATTAAGTATTGTTTAAAAATGTTATGATTTTCTATGGTGTCGTAGGCAATATCTACACCGGTTAGCAAACCGTTTGTACCTTTATTAGCGCTCCAAATACTAAAAATAATCCCAAATACGGTTCCCCAACCTAATTGATCGCCATGGGTTTGTAAAAACACATCTACTCGTTGTTGTAAAACTTCAAAGGCCTGGCGAGGCATCATGGCAGAGAGTTCGTTAATCTGTCGCTGAATTTCCTGTGGATCTGTAGCTAATCCGTATAAAGAGATTAATGCCATAATTGCTGGGAAAACAGCTAAAAATGCGTAAAAAGCAACTCCGGCAGAAACGATACTTACCTTATCTGCGCTAATTTCATTTTTCACCTCTTTTATAACTTCCCACCAGCCTTTGGCTGAAAGCTTAAAAGGATTGTGCTTATTTTTAGTGTCTATATTTTCCCTTTTCATTAAAATAATATTGGCGTCTACAAAAATTAGGCATAAAATCCATGCTTGTTCATAATACCCTGTTAATTGTCGAATTTTTTAATCGCTTTTCAGGTTTCAGCAGGTAATTTTTGATAGCTGTGGATATGATCTATGTCATAGTTTGGTGGTGCTAATATTTGTAAATTAGATATAAAATTATTCGTTATGAGAACTGTGCTTTTACCCACTGATTTTTCTGATAATTCTTACAATGCTATTCAGTACGCATTGCAACTATTTAAAAATTCCAGAACCAAATTTATTCTGCTTAATACGCTTTATAATGCAGATTTTATTATTTATAGTAGTTTGTATGGAGTATATAAAGAGAATTCGATTAAAAATTTATCGCGGTTTCTAAAGAAAATCGAGGAAGAATCTCCCAATAAGCTCCATGAATTCGAATTAGTTTCCACCTTTAAAATGTTACATGAAGAAATTAAAGATCGTGTTGCTCAAGAGACTATAGATTTGATCATCATGGGAACCGAAGGGGCTCAGGATGGAAGCGAACTTATTTTTGGTACGAATACTGTTCATGCTATTAAAGTGGCTAAGTGCCCTTTACTCGCTATCCCTGCGGGAGCTACTTATAAAGAACCAAAAAACATCTTGTTTCCAAACGATTTGAAACTAGACTTTGCTGAGTACGATTTATGGTTATTAAAAAGTATCGTAGAGCAGTTTGAAGCAAAAGTTCATATTCTTAATGTTAGTTTTGGTAAAGATCTGGAGGAGAACCAGCAAAAATCTAAAGAAGCCCTCCAAAAATATTTTGATGATTATGGTTATATTTTTGGAAGGATAAACCGGGATAGCGTGATGGATGCTTTGCAGGAATACCAAAAAGAAAACCCTGTAGAAATGCTGGTTATGGTTAAAAACAAACATACGTTTATAGAAAAACTGCTGTTTAGCTCACTGGTACACGAGGTAGCTTACAATGTAAAAATACCATTTTTAGTGTTGCCTACAGAAAATTATAAACGTCATGAAGTTTAATTTTCTATAAAGTCAATTAAATATTTAGCATCATTTTTAATGCCTCCCAAAGTTGCAGATCCACGGGTATGTAGCCACGGGAGGCCTATAAAATAAAGACCTTTGGTATTGCTTATACCACGTTTATGTTTAGGATAACCTTCTTTGGTAAGCTCTAATCCCTCTATCCAGCTAAAATTTGGTCGGTAGCCGGTTGCCCAAATAATATTGCTAATATCTGTGAGTTCTTTTTTTTCAGTATAAATAATTTGGTCTTCTGCATCGATGGTTTTACCTACGGCTTCCACATTTCGTCTGGATAAAATTTCTTTTACATCGGTGCCAATAATAGGTTGCCTGCTTTTATTTATTTTTTTTCCGATCCATGAATCTTTACTGAAATTTAAAAATCCGGTTTTACTAAACCACCACCATAAGGTTTTACCAAGAAATTCTTGTGGAAGTATTTTTACATTGGTAGCTCCTGAAAAATAGGTTTGTTGTCCCAATGCTGAAATTTCATCTAGAATCTGGAAGCCAGAGTCACCGGCACCCACAACCAAAGTGTTTCCTTTTTGTAATTGTTCTGGATTTTTATAATAATTACTATGAATTTGTACTATGATAGGGCTTAATTTTTTATAAAACGGCGGGGTGTAGGGGATATGAAAAGGCCCGGTAGCTATAATTACATTTTTAGCCTGAATTTGTTGTTGCTTTGTTTCAATAAAGAATATAGATTTATCCTTTTTTACTGAAGTCACAAGGGTATTTAACCGAAGCGGAAATTCGAACTTTTCAGCATAGATTTTAAAGTAATTCGCAACTTCTGTTTTAGAGGGATAATGTCCCTTTTTGGCTGGAAAATCCATGCCGGGTAAATGGTTAAACTCTGTTGGCGTAAATAATTTAAGGGAATCCCAGCGGTTAAGCCATGAGGAGCCAATTTCCTCTTCTTTATCAAGAATAAGAAAATTATATCCCGCTTTTTTTAAATAATAGCCCATGGCAAGACCGGCCTGCGCCGCCCCAATAATTATAAAATCGAACATGCTTTGTTTTGCTGCAAATTTAAAATTTAGCTTATGAAAACTACTGAAGAATTGTCAAATTTTAAAATATCCTTGTGAGTTTTACAATATCAAAGTTGTAATTTTCCGAAACCTAATCTTTCTACCTCAAACCCCTATGAAAAATCACTTTTTCATAATGTTACTTTTTGTTTTGGCCTCATGTGCGAATAAAGAAGAACCAAATGAAGGCATGAAGCGTGTATTGGCTGACTTGTCCAATTCTGATAAAAATTTTGCAGTAATTCCACTTCCGGATTCTATCGTTAAGATGGAAAAAGGGAAGTTTCAAATGAATTCGAAAACAAAAATTTATACTGCTGTAGAAACAATTTCAGAGGCCTATTATCTGCTATCTTTCCTTAAAGGGCAACCAAATAATATACGATATCGTTTAGATGAAGATATGGATCATTTAAATAAGTATGGAATTTATTTAATGATAGATAGAAAAATGAAAGAGGAGGAAGGTTATAGTTTAAAGATTACTAAGGATTATATAAAAATCGTAGCCAAAAATGAAAAAGGCGTTTTTTATGGAATTCAGACGCTAAGGCAATTAATGCCAGATATTGCTGAAGAAGAAAATGCAGGTTCAGAGAATAAACTGATAACCTATGTAAAAAGAGGGATAATAGGAAACAACATGACTGTGCCGACCTGTGAGATCTATGATTCTCCCAAATTTTTATTTCGCGGTATGAAATTAGATGTTTCCAGACATTTTTTTTCTATTGATTTTATTAAGAAGTATATCGATGTGCTGGCCATGCATAAAATGAACTATTTTATTTGGCATTTATCAGATGATCAGGGGTGGCGTATAGAAATAAAAAGCTATCCTGAACTTACTGCTATTGGAGCTAGAAGAGCAGAAACAATCGAAGGTAAAAATTTTAATCCTTTTAAAGGTGATGGTAAAGAATACTTTCATTTTTATACGCAGGAGGATATTCGTGAAATAGTCGATTATGCTAAGGACAGGCATATAGAAATTATTCCTGAAATTAGTTTTCCTGGTCATGCTTCGGCGATTCTTGCAGCTTATCCCGGGTTGGGCGGCCAAAAGGAATATAATGTGAAAACAGAGTGGGGAGAGTTTGATAATTATATTTATCCTACTTCTGAATCTTTACTGTTTTTTAAATCTGTTTTTAATGAGCTAAAAGGTTTGTTTCCTTCTAAATATATACAAGTTTCGGGTCTAGGGGGGCGTTCTAAATACATAAAGGATAAGGAATTAAAAAATCTAGGCTTTCAAAAGACCAGTGATTTGGATGATTTTTTTATTAATAATTTAAAAAACTGGAGTGAAACCTCGGGTAAAAAGATGATTATTGGTGACATAGCATCGGTATCAGTTACATCAAGATCACAAGTGGTTTTAATGGCGGATATTCAGAAGGAATCAGGTAAACACAAGAATGTTATTATTTTAGATAATCAAAACTTTTTGGATTTTTCAAAATATCCTACAAAGAAAAAAGATAAGGATCAAATATCCTTTGGAGGATATTTAAATACAAAGGATGTTTATCTTTATCATAGGACATTTCAAAAACATTCTACTATTTTAGGAGCAGAGGCAACTTTAAGGTCAGACTATATTTTTTCAGAAGAATTGGCTTTTAAACATTTGTTACCAAGACTGCCTGCCTTATCAGAAGTTTTATGGTCTAATCAGGATTCTTTAAACTGGTATAGTTTTAAATCACGTTTTAATATCAATCTTAAGGGGAAGCTGGATAAAAGAAACTATGATTATTCCCCATTCTTTTAAAATAAAAGAAATCTATGAAACCCTATATCCTTGCTGAAACCAATTGGAAAAATGTAAAAGACGAACACTACGAAATAGCTATTTTACCCTGGGGAGCGACAGAGGCTCATAATTACCATTTACCCTATGCTACCGATAATATTGAAGCTCATGGCGTGGCCAAAGAAACCTGCCGTAAAGCCTGGGAGCAAGGGGCTAAAGTATTGTTGCTTCCCACTATTCCTTTTGGTGTTAATACAGGGCAAATGGACATTCCTTTTTGTATGAACTTAAATCCTTCTACGCAATATGCGATTTTAAAAGATGTAGCCCAGGTATTGCATCGAAGTGGAGTCAATAAGCTGGTTATTTTTAATTCCCACGGCGGGAATCATTTTAAACAAATGATACGCGAACTAAGTATAGAATTTCCCACTATTTTTACCTGTACATTAAATTGGTTTCAGGCTTTAGATGCTAAAGCCTATTTTGATGATCCTGGTGATCATGCAGGGGAACTAGAAACATCGGTAGTGATGCATCTGGCACCAGATCTTGTTTTGCCGTTAGAAGAAGCTGGTGATGGCAGTGCTAAAAATTATAAAATAAAGGGATTAAGAGAAGGATGGGTAAGTAGCCAGCGACAATGGACAGCAGTTACTAAAGATACCGGAGTAGGCAACCCTAAAAATGCAACAGCTAAAAAAGGTCAAAAATTTATAGAAGCGGTAACTAAAAAAATAGCAGATTTTCTTGTAGAATTGCATCATGCAGATGTCAACAATTTGTACGAATAATGCTTAAATCTTTAATCTATATTTTTTGCTTTTTATTTTTAGGGGAATTGATCCATTATTTTTTAGACGTTCCTGTTGCAGGAAATATTATTGGGATGCTTCTTATTTTTCTTGCCTTATTTTTTAAGCTTATAAAGCTTAAAGATGTAAAACCAGCCTCCGATTTTTTAGTGAAATATCTGGTTGTTTTCTTTATACCTTACGGAGTGGGCTTAATGGTTTACGCCAATCTAATTGCAGAGTACTGGATGCCGGTGACAATTGCAGTGCTATTAAGTACACTGTTATCATTATATGTGACAGGTGCGGTTTATCAAAAACTGGATAAAAAATGACAGTTTTTTTTAGCCTTCCTATATTCGGAGTTACGCTAACTCTTTTAGCTTATTTTATTTCAGGGAAACTGCAGGAGAGAATAGGTCGAATCTTTTTCAACAGGGTTTTCGTTTCGGTGGTACTGATCATTATGGTATTACTGATGTTTAATATCGATTTTGAAACCTATAATAATGGCGCAAAATACATTAGCTTTTTTTTAGGACCTTCAGTGGTGGCATTAGGTGTATTTCTATATGAGAAACTAGAAGAAGTAAAAAATGATTTAAAAGTTTTTCTTATTGCGGTTTTTGTTGGTGGTTTAATTGGTATGATTTCAGTAATCCTAATTTTAATTCTTTGTGGTACTCCAGACATTATTAGTCGCTCGTTAGCGGCTAAATCAGTCACTACACCTATTGCAATAGAGATCACTAAAATTCTTGAAGGTATTCCTGAGATTACCGCGGGAATCGTAATTATTACCGGAATCCTGGGGAATGCTTTTGGATCTATAGTGCTTAAAAGACTTGGAGTGAAAAATAAAAAAGCTATTGGTGCCGCTTTAGGCACAGCAGCTCACGGTATTGGTACGGCGAAAGCTTTTGAAATTAGTATTTCTGCAGGAACCTATAGCGGTTTGGCGATGTGTTTTAATGGTTTAATTACGGCCTTATTAGCACCGTATATTTTAAATTGGTTATTTATTTTTATCCACTAAAAAAGGTCGCCTAAAGACGACCCTTACAACTTTAAATTTATTTGATGTTAATTATTGCTTCTTCATTTTGATGGTATCCCCTTTGGTGCTGTATTGAGTGGAATCACTACCCACGTAACTGGCAGAGACTGTCCCATCTGGAGTGTTTGTATTCATTTCCTCTAAAAGATCTGCCGCTTTATTAAAAAAAGAATTTACGGCCATTTCGCCATAATTTGTTTTTTTTGCTTTTTCTAATTTGTTCCAACTTTCTTTTAATTCGTTAATATCATCAGATAATTCTGGGAAGTTTTCTTTTTGTAGATTTTCCAGTACGTTTACAACTACATGTCCTTTAGAATAAAAACTATCTGTCGTAATTGTAGTATCTGTTTCGATATTATTGTCATCCACATTAGGCACTATAGCTGTTAGGCTATCATTTGGAGTCGCTTTAAGGTTCTGTGATTTTTCTTCAACGGCTGCTGCTAACTTATTTATAGCTTCTTTGGTATGAAGGTCTTCTCCAGGTTCAAGCGTAGATCGATCTACATAAGCTAGATATTCTGCGGTTGGATTGGCTGGATAAGAGTTATCTGTATTTTCATTTTGCTCTATTTCCATATCACTTTTATTAGCTAACGGAGCCTCTTTATCAGATTCTGTATGCTTACAAGAAGACAAACTTACAACAACTGTAAGACCAATAGCAAGTGCGGATAATTTAATCACATTCTTTTTCATAATAATAGTCTTTTTGGTTTAAAGTAAAAGTATGGAACACAATCTATGATCTTAAATATTGGCGTATAAACCTTTGTTAATTATAGTCTTAGCTAATTTTAGTCGAATTAACATATACTTTTATATCGTCTAGTGTTAGGATTGCATATGCTATTTTTGATTTTAGCAAAAGCGAGCCTCTTCACTGCTGAAAAAGATTTATATTGTCTATGTGATTGAAAATACGTAATTTACTTTGACTTTCAACCACATGTATGATAGAACCCAACGATTCTTCTGAAGCCGAGTTTAAAAGAATTCTCGAAGTTTCTCAACTAGATCTGGATTACCAGAACCTACAGGAAATGTTTAAAAATTTAACGGAACTAGCTTCTGGTATCACAGGAGCAGAACTTTCTTTAGTGAATATTTTAGATTCTTACTGGCAGTGGTCCATTGCTGCGAACGGAATGGATCCCACAGTTATGCGTAGAGAATTATCGGTTTGTCAATTTACCATCGGAGAGAAAGAGTCTTTGGAAGTCAAAAATTTTAGAGATAATGATAAGTTTAATGTACCCCTGGATGACAAGTATGGATATTATTTTGGAGTACCGTTAAGAACTTCTGAAGGGAATGCGATTGGAGCGCTTTGTATTATTGATGAGGTTGGGCATACATTAAATAAAGATCAGCAACAGTCTTTAAAACTCATAGGCGCTGAAATTGTTGAAAAACTGGAAGGAATTAAAAAAATGGCCGAAGTAAATCGCCGTTTTCATGACATGCATGCCGCACAGCGAGAGTTAGGATATGATCTTAGAGGACCGGTAAGTGGAGTTTTAGGATTAAGTAAACTTGCCGAAGATGAGGATGAAGTTGCCGTCTTAAAGCAGTATCTTCATCTCTCTGGGCAAAGTAGTACAGAACTTCTGGATATTATTAGTGGCATTTTAGAGAAAAACAATAGTGACTTTCTGGAATTTGCAAAAGCAAGTATTACGATAACCGAACTAAAGAATAAGTTACTGGCTTTGTATAGTAGTTTGGCAATATCTAAAAATGTATCACTAAGCATAGATTTATTGCCTGGAAATCATAAACAAAAATTTTCACGGCAAAAAATTACCCAAATTTCCGGTAATCTTATCTCTAATGCGATTATCTATGCCAGTAAAGTTTCAGAAATTAAAGTAGTGATTGGATTAAAAAATAGCGGAACCTCAGATATGGCAAAGCTTAGTGTAGAGATTGAGGATGGATCGACTTTTCTGCAGCCAGAAGCTATTGCCGATATAATGGATTCATCAATGCAGGCTAAAGAAGGTTTGGTTGGTGAAGATCATTATGGACTGGGGTTAAAACTGGTTAGACATTTGGTACTGGAAATGGGCGGGCAAATGGAAATAACTTCAGAAGAAAGTAAAGGAACGACATTTAGGGTAGCTATCCCCAGATATATTTAAGGATTAATAGCTAAAAATGAAATCTCTATAGCTCCATCCTTTGTAAATAAAAAGAATAAAGAAAATTAGTGCTACCATAAATTCCATAAAGGTAGAAGCCAAAAACCCTATAAAACTACCATAAGCTGCCCGTAGAGCAGTTTTAGAATCAGATTTATTTACAATTTCACCAATGAATGCACCCACAAAAGGACCAATTAAAATCGCGAAAGGAATTGGGGTGAAAATACCAACAATTAAACCTATGGTGGTGCCAATCATTCCTGCTTTACTACCGCCGTATTTTTTGGTTCCCATGGCAGGAATCATAATTTGCAGTACGTAGATTGCGATAGCAACAATCAGTGTAATTCCTAAAAACCAGTAATCAATGCTGATGCCTGGGATAATGTAAAAAAATAACAATCCCAGCCAACTAATGGGTACGCCTGGCAAAACCGGTAATACGCTGCCAATAATACCAACGACTAAACAAATAACTGACAGACTTATAAGAAGGATCGTCATGATTAAAAATTATGAATAAAATTGTTCAATTTTAGTATAGTTCAAAGGTTTTTAGAATATTACCTATTCTTATAATAGCGCACTTAAAAATTGTTTTACTTCTTCGATGTTTTCAATACGATAATCGGCGTAAGAATCATTGCCATGTTCCCCCACAAGGATTCCAATGCCATTTTCCATTTCCCTAAAAGCATCCTCATCTGTCGTATCATCTCCCAGATAAATGGAAAATGGATTTTTATGTGTACTTAATTCTTTGCGAAGAAAATTAACTGCTTTGCCTTTATGCCAATCGATATTCGGTTTTATTTCGACCACTTTTTTACCATCGCCTTTATGCAAGTCTGGATAATTTTCGACCACATTTTCTATGAGATTGTGAAATTCTGAAATCTTTTCTTCCGCTACTTGTCGATAATGGATCGCCAGTGTGAACTTTTTCCGCTCAAAGCGAACACCGTCTATCTTGTTTAATTCCTGCCGGAGTTTTTGCTCGATTTGGGTAAAAACCGGGAGCATTTTTTTAGCCTCTTCATTATCTTTCTCAAAATTATTAGGCCCGGCAATTTCAAATCCGTGGCTACCGGCATAGTAAATATCAGAGAGTCCAACTTTATCACGCACGTCACTTAATCCGCGACCACTAACCACGGCAATAGCGTATTTGTTAGAAAGTTGCTTCACAATTTCTCTGGTTTCATCATCCATCCCTGCATCCTCATGATTCTCTACAATTGGCGCCAGGGTGCCATCAAAGTCTAGAAAAATAAGCGGTTTGTTTTTGCTGAATTTTAATTGGATTTCTTCCAGGTTTTTTATCGCCGAATCTAATTGCTTCGGGTCTTGCAAAGTTTTCATATCAGGTATTTGTAGATCTAATAATTTGTAATTTCAAGATAGTGCTTTTACAAGCTATTTATGTTAGTTTTCTATTAAAGTTGAATGAAAATAAAATTTACAGAAGGCTTTGTTTGGTTTTAAGGAGAAGGGTGAAATGTTAAAGTTTGAATTTTTCAACTAATAGATTAGTTTAAACTAATCTATTAGTTTATATTAGCAGTATCAATCAATAATATAGTTTCAATCAAAACAGGTGCAGTGTGGTCTTTTTACAACAATTTTATTTCTTAAAAGGCATAGTATTTAAGGATCGATGATTAAGTGAGATTCTATTAATAACATAAAGAATGAAGCAGTTAACAAAAGCAGAAGAAGAAATTATGCAAATTCTCTGGCAATTAAAAGAGGCCAATGTTGCCACAATAATCGAGGAGATGCCAGAGCCGAAACCGGCTTACAATACCGTTTCAACCATTGTAAGAATTTTGGAAAACAAAGAATTTGTAGATCATCGTAAAAAGGGGAAAGGATACATCTATTTTCCTGTTGTAGCGAAAGATACCTATAGCGACCAGAGTATGACCAAGCTTATCAATAACTATTTTAATGGGTCTTTTAAAAGCATGGTTTCCTTTTTTATGAAAAAGAACGAAATGGATACTAAGGATCTAGAAGCCATTTTAAAAGAAATCAATAAAGACGATAAATAATCATGTGGCGGTATATTATTCAGATTATAGTTTTTCAACTGGTATTTTTACTGGTGTACGAATCTTTTCTAAAAAAAGAAACTTTTTTTACGGCGAACCGTTGGTATCTCTTGCTAACACCTGTACTATCATTAATATTGCCATTTGCAAGTTTTACTGCATTATCTGAAGTTGTACCTGCATCTGCCATCACGGCAATTAATAATACGATTAAATTGCCCGAGGTGTTTATAGGAGGTAATCAGCCGCAAGTTCAACAATTACCTACAGTACATATTAAAGCTGAAAAGACAGGGGCAGTAAATTGGTGGTTGGTGGCCTATGCTTTGGGTAGTTTTATGAGCTTGTTGTTATTCTTAAAAAGATGGCGAGTTATAGGGAAGTTATTTCAGTTTAAAGCTGAAGATAAAAAAGACTTTAAAATTGTTGAAATTCCCAATTCCAGAATGGCATTTACATTTTTAAAAACTGTATTTCTGGGTAGCGACATTTCAGCAAAAGAACGCGAACATATCTTGGCGCATGAGCTTATTCATGTATCGCAAAAACATAGCCTGGATCTATTGTTTTTCGAGATCTTAAAAGTGCTGTTTTGGTTTAATCCTTTAGTTTATCTTTTTCAGAATAGAATAGCCGCACTTCACGAATTTATAGCCGATGAAGCAGTCGTAAAAAAAACCTCTAAAAAGCATTATTTCAATCAGTTGCTTAACAGCGCTTTTGATACTCAAAATCTCTCATTCACCAATCAATTTTTTAATCAATCATTAATCAAAAAACGAATAGTTATGTTACAAAAAAGCAAATCAAAAACCATCGCAAAATTCAAGTTTTTACTTGTACTTCCTTTGCTCGCTATGATGTTGATTTACGTATCCTGTTCAGATGAACGTGATGTAAGCTCAGATGATCCAACAGGAGATATCGATAATCTTATTTCAAAAATTCAAAATAAGGATAATCTTTCTGAAGATGAAAAGATCGAACTAGTAAAGGTGTTACAAGCAGTCGAAGAAAAAATGGAAGGGACTAGTTTCAAAGAGGAAAATAAAGTATATGAAGTTAGAGGGTGGGCAGATACCAACGATGTTCCATTCGCGGTTATCGAAGAAGTTCCTGTTTTTCCCGGTTGTGAATATTTAAAATCTAATCAAGAACGTAAGGAATGTATGTCTCAAAAAATAGCAGAGTTTGTTGCAAAAGAATTTGATACAAAAATAGGGAAGGATCTTTTGGAAGAAGGAGATTTGGTTAGAGTAATCGTTCAGTTTAAAATTGATGAAACTGGAAATATTCGTGATATTAGAGCCAGAGCTCCCGTGCCAGAATTAGAAGAAGAGGCCAAAAGAGTGGTGAATTCCCTTCCACAGATGACTCCTGGTAAACAAAGAGGAAAAGCTGTAGGTGTTGTATATTCATTACCAATAAGTTTTACGAACGGTTAATTATTAATTAAAATAATGGACTGCCCATTTTCGGGCAGTTTTCATTTAAAAATTAAAAGATGTTGCAGTATTGTATTCAGGTGATCGTGTTCCAGTTTTTATTTTGGCTGGTGTACGAGATTAGTTTAAAACGAACTACTTTTTTTTCCTATAATCGCTGGTATTTGCTGCTTTCTTTTAGTTTGTCGCTTATTTTACCTTTACTGAAATTCGATCTTTTTTATGATGTGGTTTCTCCAGAAAGGCTAAGCGCTTTTAGGGCGCAAAAGATTTTAGATATTACCGCACCTGAAATAAAATCAGAAGCCAGCCGAAATTCGATAATTTCGAAGCAAATTTTTATAGACTGGTGGGAGGTAACTTATGTGATTGGAGTTGTGATAAGCGCAATCTTTTTAAGCCTGAAATTGTTTAAATTGAAGTCACTTTTTACACAAAATCTTAAAAGTACTGAAGGTCAATTTAGAATTATAGAGTTACCGCAAACGAAAACTGCTTTTACCTTTTTTAAAACCATTTTTTTAGGAAGCGAACTTTCAGCATTAGAGCGAGATCAGATCCTGGTACACGAAAAAGTACACGCCAAGCAATTACATAGCTTAGATTTATTGATTTTTGAGGTTTTTAAGGTTGTTTTTTGGTTTAACCCGATGGTGTTCGTGTATCAATCTAAAATTGTGATGATCCACGAGTATCTTGCCGACACCGAGTCGGTAAAAAAGACTTCGAAATCTAACTATTTTCAGTATTTACTCAATGCTAGTTTTGATAGTGAAGATCTTATATTTTCGAGTCAGTTTTTAAATAATTCATCATTAAAAAAACGCATCAAAATGATACAGAAAAAACAAAGCCGATCTTTGGCTAAACTTCAATATTTATTTGCCATTCCGTTAACTTTTGCCATGTTGATTTTTGTGGCCAATGTATCGGCGAATACGATTCAAAATAAAGTTTCTGAAGCAAGCGCTACTCCCGTACAAAACACAGCTAATGTTGAAATAATTGCTGAAAATAACGAAAATCAGCCCATAGATTTTCCTTTTGCGGTAGTCGATCAAATTCCGCTTTTTAAAGGCTGTGCAGAGCTATCTGAAACAGAGCAAAAAACCTGTACTTCAGAAAAAATAAGCAATTTTGTTTATAAAGAGATCAAAAAAAATCTAAGTGAAAGACTGAAAAATAGGGGAATGCAACGAATTGTAGTTCAGTTTAGGATATCAGCTTCAGGAAAGATAGAAAAAGCAAGGGCCAGAGCGATTTTGGCGGGCAATAACCGTGAAGCTATAGAAACCGCCGCGGTTAAAGCCGTAGAAGCGCTTCCGCAATTAATCCCGGGAGAACACAATTCTGAAAAAGTAAATGTGATTTACTCGCTGCCGATTATTTTAAATGGAGAAATGTAATGAGAGGCTTACTTCTTGTCGTACTGATTCTTTGTTTAAAAACTATGTCGGCGCAAACGAAACAAGTTGATATTAGAAATAATTACGAGAAAATCTTTGGTGTTGAAATGCTGGAATTTGGAGACCAGAAATTTCCAAAACCTACGCTTAAAAAGCTAGAGGAATCAGATCCTTTATACGAACTTACCGAGGCAAACAAAGTGATTTTATTGAATCTTTTTACCGATTATTCAGGTTTTCGTGAGTTTTCTCAGCTAAAAGGAATAGAAGATAGTGTTTCACTTCACAATGAATTTTACCGTTTTTTAAATGCAGATGCCCAGTTTGGTGATTTAATGGATAAAATTTCTGAGAAAATAAATAATGGAAAATTTATAGATACAGTTACTATAGATCAATTAACCGATGTGGCTTCAAAGTATTTTTATATCAAGGGAATAGACGAACAAGACCGATATGAAGGAAAAGTTTGTGGTGGTTTAAATGGTAATTCAGCGAACCCATCAATTAAACATCCTTTTATCGAAGCTTTTTCGGTAGCTGCTATATTAGAGAATTTTCAGAAGGGAAATAATCTTTATGACCAATTTGTAAGAGGGATGAAAAACTTAAATAAAATTCAGTTTTCAGAAAACCAGGAACAGCGTCTTTTGGAAGCACGGGGAGCGATGTATTTATTCATGTTTAATAATCAGGAATTTCGAGATACTCTTATTTCAGAATATGAAAAGCGAAAGCAGGTGCTTCCGTTTTATCTAAAAGTATAATTTATGCGTTTAAATATTACTGTTTTTTTTGTTTTTGTAAGTCTTTCGATTTACGCACAGTCCAATACAAAAATTGCCGATAGTTTATATGCCGTAGGCAAGTATGAGGAAGCGGTTTTGTTAATGGAAAAAGAAGATACTTCTTCAGTAAAAATTTTAAAAGATCTGGCTAAATATTACAAAGCGAATAGTGAAGAGAAAAAAGCGTTAAAGACCTATAGGAAAATCCTTGATTTGGATTCGAACCGAGTAATTACGGCTTTAAATTATGGGGAAACACTTTTAAGTCTAAATCAATTAAAGGAGGCTGATAGTTTATATAAAAAAATAAGCCTTCGTTTTCCTGAGAATGCGCAATTCTATTATTCCAGAGGTTTGGCAAACGAGCGATTGGGGAATGATAGCATTGCTTTAGACTTATATAAAAAAACTCATAAATATGACCAGTATCACCAAAATGCCTTATATAAACTATCCAAAGAAAGTCTTAGGAATAAGGATTATCAGCAGGCATTAGCTTATACAGCAATGGGGCTGGCAAAAAACGAAAATAATGTATCATTACTTTCAATAACGGCGCAAACCTACTCGGCAATGGCCGTCTTTTACGAGGCTATTCCGCATTACGAGAAGATCATTAAATTAGGGCAGGGTAGCGAATTTATTCATACTAAATTGGCATACGCCTATTATAAAGATGGTAATTTTGATCAGGCCATTGAAAATTATAAAGAAGCCTTATTATATGAGCCGGGAAACTCTTCTACGCACTTTTTACTAGGAAAAATGTATGCATTAATGAAAGATTTTCAGAATTCCGAACAACATTTATTAATGGCTATCAAAATCAAAGATCAGCCTATGGATGCCGAGTATTTTTCCCTGGCCCTAACTTATAAGTACCTAGAAGCGTATAAAAAAGCATTCGATTGGTTTCAAAAAACCTTAAAGGAAAATCCAGATCATACCCGAGCGCTTTATGAGCGTGCGGTCGCGGCCGATAATTATTTTAAAGATGTGGATACCCGAATAAATTATTATCAGGCCTTTTGGGATAAATATTACGGAGAAGATTCCAACTATTTAGCTAAAGACATGCTATATCTTACTAAAAACAGAATCAGCGATTTAAAAGAAAAAAAGCATATGGCAAAAGATAAACTGGATAAAGCGAATTCAAAAGATTCTTTAGCAGAAGTTGAAAATGATTCTACAAACCTGGCAAACCAGAAAAAATAGTATAAAATTCATCTAATCTTGGGGTTAAGCGCAATTTGATTATTTTTGAAGTTACAAGCCGAAGATTTGATGAAAAGAAGAGTACTTCCAGTTTTAGCATTATTAATTATTTCCTGCAATTTTGAGACGAAAAAAATCTCTTCAGAAGAAGTTTTAGAGCAGGAATCAAAGTCTCTAAATTGGAAAGAAGTCGATGAATATCCGGCTTTTGAAGAATGCCAGCAGGAAACTGAACTGACTGCCGCCAGAAATTGTTTTGAAACAGCCGTGGCCAACAATATTTATGCTTATTTAGAAAAGCAACAGCCGGTAGTTAGTAAAAGTATTGACGATACGATTTATATTTACCTTGAAATCACCAAAAAAGGAAAACCAGAAATCGATTCTATTTCAGCCATAGATAGCACAGTGACCAATCAATTACCAAAAATAGAAAACTGGCTAAGGGAAAGTATCGATTCGTTACCTAAAATTTATCCAGCCAGTAAAAGAGGAATTCCGGTTTCTACAGCTTTTAAAATGCCGATAGTAATTAAAGCGGAGTAATTTTAGTTCGCAATTACAGTAGAAAGTTGGCAGTGTTGAAGGTTAAATTTTAAAGTTGAAATCTGTAAATTTTTTTGAAATAAAGCATACGATTCACATTTGGTTTTTTAATTTCACTACTCACTACTCACTACTCACTACTCACTACTCACTACTCACTACTCACTACTCACTACTCACTACTCACTACTCACTACTCACTACTCACTACTCACTACTCACTACTCACTACTCACTACTCACT